>CAMWSA010000011.1 GCA_947176785.1 uncultured Lachnospiraceae bacterium | reverse complement strand
AAATGTATGTGGGGCTGTTAAACCACTGGAATTGCCTGTTCTGCCCCAATAATGCCACACCTTTTTCGTTTTCCAAAGGCGGATATGCGATGGATATCTTCATAAATTTCATTCCTCTTTCTTATCATACTCACGAAGGATTAGAATTTCTTTTTGCGTGTTTGTGAATTCATACTAGCGGATCAACTCTTTTGACAACAGGCCTCTGACAAAGCCGATTCCATAGCCCACGTGCGTAAGGAAAACGCCTGCCGCAGCCAAAAGCCAGACCCTTATATCCTTAAAGTTTGTTGTACTGATCACCAAAAGGAAAAAATAGAGCAGCAACACGGCAAAATACAGATACCAAAGCAGCGGGAAGAGCAGCGCCAGGAGCGGTCCCGCAGCCAGTCCCAGAACAAACAGGCTGGGTACGAAATAGACAAACTTTCTGGAAGTATCCGGCAGTACCTTTGCAAAATATCCCCGGTGCAGCGCGTAATTATTGGACTGCTTTAGATGCTGCCTGAACAGCTTCCTCCTGTGATGGTAAACTAACACATCCGGGTCATAAATGATCCGCCTCTGAGCTGCCTTGATAATATCAAGACACAGCTTCGTGTCCTCTCCGGGATAGAAGTTGGAGTCATAACCGCCAACCTGTGCAAATACATCTTTCCGCACAATCAGGTTGACAGAGGGTAGATCCTCCGCATCCATGAGCTTTCCGGGCACATAGCGATAGGTATATCCGCCGCTGCACAGGAAAGACTCATATACTTTGCCGGATGCCTGGCGCAGCACCCCGTCGTTTTCGGCGGTCACGGCCGGGCCGCCCACCGCCCCCACAGATGGATCGTCAAAATGAGCTACGGCATTCTTCAGCCAGTCCGGCCTGGGATAAGCGTCATCGTCGATAAATGCAATGATCTCTCCCCGGGCATATTCCAGAGCCATGTCCCTTTTTTCCGCCGGCCCGGTTTTGCCGCTTGGAATGATTCTTGTTCTGGGAAAAGTCTCC
Organism: uncultured Lachnospiraceae bacterium; assembly: GCA_947176785.1. Lineage (GTDB taxonomy): Bacteria > Bacillota > Clostridia > Lachnospirales > Lachnospiraceae > Acetatifactor. The sequence continues at coordinate 24,115 of CAMWSA010000011.1, read as the reverse complement.
TCTGACGGTTCATCAGGGAAAATGAGTATCTCGTAATCGGGGTAATCCAGCTGCAGATGATGTGGAATTGCCTCCCTTATGTAATCATTGATTTCACGAACAGGTATAATGATTGACACTTTTTTCATCAGTACTCCTCCTTAGGCGCCACGGCGGCATCATATATCTTCTTGACCTTGAGCCAGTAGAAGATGGAAAGAGTATCTTTTGCCATCCGCAGGATGTCTTTTAGCTTGATTCGACCAAAGGCGTCTCTTCGCGTGAATTTCAGGGTTACGGGCTGCTCGATGATGCGGTAGCCGAAACGAGCGGCAACAGCGAGGATTTCGATATCGTAGGCGTAGCCGCTTGTCCTGACCATGCCGATAATGTTTTTGATAACCTCCGCTTTGAATAGTTTGATGCCCGTCTGTGTATCCTTTACATGCAGGTGAAACAAAGTCTTTAGTATGATGTAATAGCAGAAGCTCACAAAGCGCCGGGAGGCAGGGTATTCCAGCCGGGAGTCTCTGTGCATTTTGGAGCCGATCACGATATCTGCGGACTGCCGCTCCAATTCCTTCAGATATTGCTCCAAATGAGAGGGACTGATATCCAGATCCGCATCCAAAAAGGCAATAACATCACCTGTGGCGGCACTTACCCCCTCTCTGATGGCATTGCCCTTGCCACGGTTTTGGGCATAGGAGACTGCTTTTATATGCTCATTTTCAGATGCCGCACGGACAATTTCGGCCCCGGTTTGGTCTTTGCTGCCATCATTTACCGCGACCAACTCATAGTCCGTGCAAAAGTCCTTCAGGCACTCGCCGGCTGTTATTAAGTTATTGTAGATTTTGTCTCCCTCGTTGTAGGCAGGCATTATGACAGACAGTCTTTGATGTTCCATTGTCCGAATCTCCATATATTTCCAGAGTCTGGTCGTCCGTTTCAAAGGCGGAGAACCAGATCAGATTTTTGCGGTACCTGCGCTCCGCGGATCCGCCGCGGAGCGCGGGCTGCGACCGAATATCCACATGGTTTCCCTGTATGTCTCCGGGAGTCCCAGGTCAAAGGACTCTCCGTTTGGCAGAAAACCATACAGACCAAATTTTTCACGTACCTGCTCCAGAGCGTCCGTCAGTTGGAACTCCCCACAACTCATTTGGCCATTACGGATGTTGTTTTCCAATTCGGCGAATACAGCCGGGGTAAGCACATACTGCCCGAATACGGCATAGTATTGCCCGTCTCTTCTGGCATTTGTAATCCGCAGATACTCTCGTGCGTACTCTCTGGTAGGTTTTTCGCATATTTGATCTGCTTTAAGCAGAGTCTCTTCTGCGTTATCCCATTGCCCATGAAGAATCCCATAGTGCGCCACATCATTTTCGGAGACTTCATGTATGCCAACCATGGTTTTCCCACATAGTTCAAATGCCTGTATCAGTTGTTTGGAGCAGTTATCCTCCGAGAAAGACTGGTACACCATGTCGCCCAGCAGCAAAAGTACCGGCTCGTTTTTGGTGAAGGTCCTGCATTGGTATACGGCATGTCCGAATCCAAGACGCTCCCGCTGATATACGTAGGTAATCTTTTTTCCTAATTGAACAATCTGGTCTTCGTAGGTGCGCTTTTCGTCATTTAGCTTCCAGAGATGTTCCTCCTGCAGTGTCCGGAATAAGTGGTCATATTCCGGCTGTTCGTCTTCGCCGATAACCAGACAGATTTGCTCGATACCTGCTTCCACCAGCTGTTCCAACAGAATCAGTATGGCGGGTTTGATTTTTCCGTCTTTGTCAATCAAGGGCATGAAATCCTTTTTGACCGCCTTGGTGGCAGGGTAGAGTCTGGTGCCAAATCCCGCCACAGGGATTATGGCTCTTTTCACCGACTGTCCGGGTTTGAGGGTCAGAGAGAAAGAGGGCATGTCTTTTTCCTCTTCGAGATACCGCAGCAATTTATCTCTGGAGAGAGCATCCCGGCAGAGGAACTGGACTGTGCCATCTCCTTGGGAACCTACGCCTTTCGCGCCATATACCCATCCCCTTATTGCGTCATCCTGCAGTATACTGTGTAATACGGGAGCCTGTAACTCTTCCGGACATGCCGGAGCAATTTTTTCGTCAAACAGTGCCTGGGCCCGGTCCATCAGCGCTCCAAGGGCAGGGGCATTCCCATCCTGCAAGTGTGCTACGGCCTGCCGGATGATAGCCTCATTATCGGTCCCGAGAGCTTCATGGACCCGGCGCTCCTTTTCGTTTGTGGCAAAAGGATAGCATTTATTCAGATCTGATAATATTTTCACGGTATCCTTATGAGCGCTTAAATCCGCGATCAGCCAGTAAAAGGTAGTGCCGAGATCCAGCTGTCTGGTATTGACTTCCATTCCGTCAAACTCCATAAGGACAGGCTTCACCCCATAAGCGCAGGCCTGATCCAGTCTGCCGCATCGGGAGGGCGTTTTTTGCTCTCCGCGAAAAGCGGCCTGCATTTCCCCCTTCGTATTCATCTTCAGCCGGTATATCTGGTTGAAAGCCCTTGCCACCAACACACAGATGGCTGCGGAAGAAGAGAGGCCGCTTCGGATAGGGAGATCCATTTCTGTAATCGTGATCTTCAGACCGCCTACACTGTAATTATCATTTATGTAAGAGGCGACTCCTGCCACATAAGAGAAGAATCCTCCGTCTCTGGCAATGGTCAGGAGCTGCCTGGTATCCATTTCCGATTCGAAACTGTCGTTATGAAAGATGGAAAGTGTGCTTTCCACGATAAATTTGTCAGACTGCTCCACGGTTGCATAGATGCCCTGCTCTATACCTGACACGATGGCATATCCCGGCGGAACATCCGCGTTTACCATGCGGTGCATACCGGCCCAGTCGCTGTGTTCTCCCAGAAGACAGAGACGACCTGGCACGAAGAGCTTTAAGGTTTTTCTGTTTTTGTGATTTGCTTCCATACTGTAGAGTCCTTTTCGATAGTGTATTTCTGCATGTGTGCCAAAGACGACCTGGCACTTCCCAATCCTTATATAAGATAAATAAGGATTGCATTTTTGCAGATATACATTAGAAAATAGAGAATAAAAGCCGAAAATAAGGAGGACATGTCATGCTGTTTAGAAATCTGGCTGAAGAATGGATCAGCGAAAAGAAAAATTATATCAAGGAATCAACATACGCTCTCTACCTATATGAGATCGAGAGTTATCTCTGTCCCCGGATTGGACAGATGGAGGTTGCGGACATAGGCGGAGAATTGCTTCAAAGTACTGTGCTGGGCTGGCAGTGCGGAGAATGTGGGGATGGGCATGTTCTGAAGAAAAGCACTGTTCAAAACCTTGCCGCTCTAACCAAACAGATTATGGCATATGCCATGAGGAAAGGGTATATAAAACACACGCAGGTAATTATTCATTACGCTCCGCAAAGCCAGATCCAGCGCCCCCGGAAAATACTGAATGACAGAGAACAGGTCCGATTGATTGAGGCGCTGTTATCTGATCTTACGCCAGAGACTTTCGGGATACTGCTGTGCATTAACAGCGGCCTGCGAATCGGTGAGCTATGTGCCTTGACCTGGTCTGATCTGGATCTTGGAGAACGAATCCTGCATGTGACCAAAACCATACAGCGCATCTATCGGAGAGATACAACCCCCAAATCGTATATTACAATCACTTCTCCCAAGACGGAGACTTCCATCCGTGACATACCGCTCTCAGACAAGATCTGCGCATTGGCCGCAGAGATTGCCGATTTGGAGCCGCATCATTATATACTGAGCAACTCTGAGCGATACATGGAACCCAGGACTTTCAGAAAGCACTATGAATGTTTCCTGAGGACCCACAGCATTCCTCACGTCAATTTTCATAGTCTGCGCCATGCTTTCGCCACGCGCTGCATTGAAAACGGGGCGGACTATAAAGTGGTGAGCGAGATTTTGGGACACAGTACGATCAATACCACATTGAATATGTATGTTCATCCTCAGATGGCGGATAAAAGAAAATGTGTGGAAGCGGTATGCTGGAAATAAACAAAAAAGGAATAAAGAAAAATAGTAAAAAATTGTCGGAAATGCTTGACTTGTGAATCGCATTTGTTCTATACTGTAAAAGTCAATCCTTATTTATCTTATATAAGGACTTAACGTAAAGGGTTCTGGTGTTCACATATAATCCCAAAGATTATGAATTAATATTGGCAATATGAGCCAGACTATGTTATACTACTTTATAATATGTAGAATCAGACAAAAATATGCAGATGATTCGTATTTAACAGTGAAAATCGGAGATATTAGGACTGTGAGTACTAGAAGAATACAATTAAACAGGAAGAAAAAAGAGAATGAAGCATCTCATACAGGCATACACGGAACGGTGGTGCTTATGACATATATCTACCTGGCGCTGCCGATGATCATTTTCCTGTTGGGATGGTGTCGGCCTCTGGTGGGTATTCCACTGGCGGGGGTGTGTGTCTGGTCACTGGTCCTGTGCTTTCGTAAGAGAGAGAACTATATTGAACTGGACTGGGAACTGAACCAGGCTGATAAGTGGCGGCTTGTAGTGATTGCGGCGGTTATTTTTGTGTGGGTGGTGCTGTCGGGCATCGGAGGATATGCCTGGCAGAATACGGATCATGCCTGGAGAAACAGGATATTCCAGATCCTGATAGATTATAGGTGGTCGCCGACTACTGCAGAGAGAGGGCTTGTCTATTATGTGGGGTCCTGGCTGCCGGCGGCTCTGATTGGCAAACTGACGGATCTGGATAACGCGTGCACGGCCTTTTTTATATGGGTTCTGCTTGGTGTGTTTCTGGTATATGCCCTGATCTGCATATGGAGGAAGAGGATTGTGCTTTGGCCGCTGATGATACTGATCTTTTTCAGCGGTCTGGATATTGTGGGTTGTTATATTTTTACAGATAATAAGATTTCTGTTTTGGGTATGGAACATTTGGAATGGTGGACGGCTGAATTTCCGCATAGTCTTCAATTTACGTCCAACACCTCACAGCTATTCTGGGTTTTTAATCAGGCGATCCCGACGTGGCTGGTTATGATGCTGTTATTTATGGATGAACCGCCTAAAAACATGGTCTGGGTGGGCTCACTGGTTGCCATTACGTCCACTTTGCCTTTTATCGGAGTGCTTCCGATCCTGATTTATTACATGTTTCGCCGTTCGAAGTGGCATAGGCCGGAGAGTATCGGGCATGGCTGGAAGATGGTGTATCAAAATATGGGGGGCTTCCAGAATCTGGTGGGCGGAGGCTCCGTTTTGATTGTTTCTTTTCTCTATTTGATGGGTAATGACAGCTTCGCTACCATTTCTGTCGCCGGTACGGGCGGAGAGGATGCGCCGCCTACGCAGCTGGCCATATGGTTCCCATGGCTGTTAATCCTGGCAGCTGTCGCCGTGGTGGTGCTGCTGGGCACGCTGGTGATCTGGGCGACTGAGCGGGGAAAAGAATATATTCTGCGAAGTATGCTGCATATTACGGCAGCACTTGTTCTGCTGCTTTTGTTTCATAAGTATCTGTGGGCGGGTAAAAGCAGGGAAAATGAAATCTATCGGATGGCGTATACGATTCTGTTTTTCCTGCTTGAGGCAGGGATATATTTATATTTGCTATATAGGGATGTTGAGGATAAGGGGTTATATAATGTGGTACTAATCAGCCTGATGATCATCCCATTTATTGAGATAGGGAAATCCAATGATTTCTGTATGCGCGCTTCTATTCCGGGATTATTTATTGTGATGCTCTGGTGCATCGAGACGCTGGGGAAAAAACGCAGGAATCTTCGGATTGTTATACTCACGGCATGCCTGTTGATCGGCTCGGTGTCTCCTGTTCATGAGATTAAGCGTGCCCTGGTAAACAGTAATACGGAGTATGTGATTGAGGCTGTTGAGAACGAAAGAATATTCAATGCCCTCAACTTCGCGGGAGGTCTGGATACATTTTTTTGGAGATATATGGCAAGACAGGGAAAGCCTGGAAAGTATGGAAGCGAAGTTTCCCTATGGGAATGGGATAATACTGTCGGCAAAGCCGACGTGCGTATGGAGCGAGGTAAATATGAAAGTGGTGATTTTAGCTGGAGGGTATGGCACAAGAATCAGTGAGGAAAGCCATTTAAAACCCAAACCCATGATTGAGATCGGGGAGAAGCCCATATTGTGGCATATCATGAAAGAGTATTCCCATTATGGCTTTTATGAATTTATTATCTGCTGCGGTTATAAACAGCATGTGATTAAAGAGTGGTTTGCGGACTATTATCTTCACAACAGCGATGTGACTTTCGATTTTTCTCAGGAAAATAAAATGACGGTTCACAACAATGTGTCGGAGCCCTGGAAAGTTACGTTGGTGGATACGGGGCTCAACACTATGACCGGGGGCCGTATCAAGCGGGTACAGCGTTATGTAGGTGACGAGACCTTTATGATGACATATGGGGACGGCGTGGCGGATATCGATATGAATAAATTGCTGGCATTTCACCGGTCCCACGGCAAGATAGCCACATTGACGGCGGTATCTCTGGAGCAGCGTTTCGGCGTGCTGGATATTGCGGAGGATGACACCATCTCCTCTTTTCGGGAGAAAAAGCGGAAAGACAGTAACCGCATCAATGTGGGATATATGGTGTTGGAACCTGCGATTTTCGATTATATCGAAGGGGACGCCACGGTATTTGAGAAGATGCCTTTGGAACGGCTCGCCGGGGAGGGACAGATCACCGCCTACCGCCATGACGGATATTGGCAGTGCATGGACACCAAGCGGGAAATGGATATGCTGAACGCATTGTGGGCATCCGGTCGGGCACCCTGGAAAGTGTGGGAAGACTAGCGCTCTGTTCTTGAAGTTTTTGTGCAGATTTTTGAGGATATTTTTTTGAGTGCGCAAGTTAGGAAACAGGGGTGTAGCGAACTACGCTGCGTATTCTGGACCTGCGTAACCGGGAAAATTTACCGAAATATTTGCGCAAGGGTTTTCGGGGCAGAGTACTGGTATGGTATTGGTAAGGCAGTTACGGAACTTTAAACAACATTAAAATGAGAAAGCGATGAGGCGGTAAATGTTTGAGGGCAGGACACAGGAGCAGGCGAGAGAAGAAATCTTGCAGGCGGTACAGGCATATTATGAGAGATATCATAGGAAGGACGATGACTATTTAGAGGGACAGCGCATTCCCTATGCATCCCGGGTCTATGACGGGGAGGAGATGCGTAATCTGGTGGACAGCGCACTGGAATTTTGGCTGACTGCCGGACGGTATGCGGAGCAGTTTGAAAAGGAACTGGCAACCTATCTGGGCATCCGCTTCTGCTCCCTGGTCAATTCCGGTTCCTCGGCCAATCTACTGGCGTTCATGGCTTTGACTTCGCCGCTTCTGGGGGAGCGCCAGGTGTGCAGAGGAGACGAGGTCATCACCGTGGCGGCGGGTTTCCCCACCACAGTGACCCCCATTATCCAGTATGGGGCGGTGCCGGTATTTGTGGATGTGACCATTCCGGAGTATAATATAGATCCGGATAGGTTGGAGGCAGCCCGCTCCCCGAGGACGAAAGCGGTGATGCTGGCGCATACCCTGGGGAATCCCTTTCCTCTAAAGCAGGTGAAGGAATTCTGTGACAGACACGGTTTATGGCTGATCGAGGACAACTGCGATGCCTTGGGGAGCAGATACCGGATGGGGGATGAGGAACGGTATACGGGCACCATTGGGGATATCGGAACCTCCAGCTTCTATCCGCCCCACCATATGACGATGGGGGAGGGAGGAGCCGTCTACACAGACGACCCCCTGCTGCACAGGATAGTCCGCTCTTTCCGGGACTGGGGCAGGGACTGTATGTGCCCCTCCGGCCGGGACGGCGTATGCGGCAATCGGTTCAGCGGGCAGTACGGGGAGCTGCCCCATGGCTATGACCACAAGTATGTGTATTCCCATTTTGGCTACAATCTGAAAGCCACGGATATGCAGGCGGCCATCGGCTGCGCCCAGTTAAAGAAGCTGCCGGGTTTTGTTGCCAGAAGGCGGGAGAATTTTGAAATGCTGTATGGGGAACTGGAGCCGGTATCGGACAGGCTGATCCTGCCCAGGGCTACGGAGGACTCGATTCCCAGTTGGTTTGGCTTTCTGCTTACCTGCAGGGAGGGAGTGGACAGGGAGAAGCTGGTCCCCTATATTGAAAGTAAGGGGATACAGACCCGGATGCTGTTTGCCGGCAATCTGACCCGGCATCCCTGCTTTGACGAGATGCGCGGGACCGGCGAGGGCTATCGGGTGGCAGGCACGCTGGAGGTGACGGATCGGATCATGCGGGATTCTTTCTGGGTGGGCGTCTATCCAGGCATGACCCGGGAGCGGATTGCCTATATGGCAAAAGTTATCAGAGAGGGCATATTGTCGGATCGGTAGGATATCTGACGGGCGGATGACTTTATACGGAGGAGACTATGGGCAATATCAGCTTACTGGACTGCACCCTGAGGGATGGCGGTTATGTGAATGACTGGAAATTCGGGCATGAGAATCTGGTAAGTATCTTTGAGCGCCTGGTGGATGCAGGCGTTGACATCATTGAAATCGGATTTTTAGACCAGCGCCGTCCGCTGGATATGGACCGCAGCATCATGCCGGATGTGGCAGCCGCCGGAAAAATATATGGGACGCTGGACAAAAAGCATGCCATGGTGGTAGGGATGATCGACTACGGGACCTGCGGTATTGAAAATCTGCAGCCTATGGGGGAAAGCTGTCTGGACGGAATAAGGGTGATTTTCAAAAAACACCTCATGCACCAGGCCATGGAATTTTGCCGCCAGGTGAAAGCCCTGGGATACAAGGTATTTTCGCAGCTTGTCTCCGTTACCTCCTACAATGATGAGGAGCTTAAGGAACTGATCGGGCTGGTGAACGATGTCAGACCCCATGCTGTTTCCATGGTAGATACTTACGGACTGCTTCACCCCGGAGATATGCTCCATTATTATGAGCTTCTGGATGAATATGTGGATGCGGATGTGCAGATCGGATTTCACGCCCACAATAATTTTCAGTTGGCCTATGCAAATTCCCTGGCATTTCTGGAAAAGGATTCCAAACATGATATCATTATAGACGGAACGCTCTATGGCATGGGAAAGAGTGCGGGAAATGCGCCTCTTGAACTCTTGGGGATGCGGCTGAACGATCGATTTGGCAAGCATTATGAGATTGCCCCGATGCTGGAAGCCATCGGGGAGAGTGTGATGGAGTTTTATGCGAAAGCCCCCTGGGGATATAAGACATTCTTCTATCTGTGCGGCCTGAACAGGTGCCATCCCAACTATGTGACCTATTTTGAGGGAAAGAAAAACCTCTCCATGTCCAAGCTTAACACACTGCTGGCGCAAATCGGACCGGAGGAAAAAAAGCTTCTGTATGATAAACTCGTTGCGGAGAAGATCTACGAGGACTACCTGGAGGCGGAGGGATCTGATCAAAGAGATAAGGAAAGGTTCATTCGGACAATTGAGGGCAGAAAACTGCTGCTTGTGGGGCCGGGAAAAAATATCCAGCTTCAGCAGCACATTGTGCAGAGGTTCATCTCAGAGGAAAATCCCTTTATTATCCCGGTCAATTATGTGCCTGCCGGGATGAAAGCGGATTGCATTTTTGTTACCAATGGCAAGCGCTATCACGATATGACCCTGGACTTGAAGAACTGCGATGTAAAAATACTGGCTACCTCCAATGTGGAAGCCAGGAACGGGGCCTTTGACTTTGTGGTGAACCGTGCCCCTCTGTTGGAGACAGAGGAGAAAATCATTGATAATTCCTTTCTGATGCTCGTGAAATTTCTCTGCAGCATCGGCGTAAAAGAGATATTCTGCGCGGGTTTTGACGGTTACTCCGACAAGGAGGATAATTACTGTAATCCTGCCATGGAGTATTATTTTGTGAAGCAGGAGGCTTTTCACCTGAATTACCATATGAAAAACAGAATTGCGGAGTTTCGGGAAAAGATGGAGATTCGGTTTATAACCTATTCCGCATATGACGCAGTGGAGGATATAAATGGGGCAGCGATTTAAGGTAGCGGTATTTGATCTGGATGGTACTTTGCTGGATACCTCGGAGGGAGTGCTTGCTTCTGTCAGGTATACCATTGATCACTTTGGGTTTAGGCCGCTGGCGGAAGAACGAATGAGAAGTTTTATTGGCCCTCCTATCCAGGATTCCTTTGCGAAGGTCTATGGGCTGGAGGGGGATATTCTGCAGGAAATCGCCACGGTATTTCGAAACCGGTATAAAGAGGCGGACTTGCTGAAGGCAGTTCCCTATGACGGCATATATGATGTGTTTGAACGGCTGGCTGACAGCGGTATAAAGCCGGCCATAGCCACTTACAAGCGGCAGGATTATGCCACGGAGATTCTGGTCCATTTTGGCTTTGACAAGTATACGGATATCATGTATGGAGCGGATCATGAGAACAAACTGAAAAAGAACGATATCATCCGAAATGCAATCCGTGATGCGGGAGTAACGGCACCTGAGGAAGCGGTTATGGTGGGGGACAGTGATAATGATGCCATCGGGGCAAAGCTTCTGGGGGTGAACTTCATAGGGGTTACTTATGGGTTTGGATTTCACACGGCAGCTGATGTGGAGAAATTTCCCAATATCGGAGCGGTACGAACAACGGACGAGATATTACGTTTGATTGTTGAGAGAGGCAAGTTTGGATGTTGTACATCCAAATACTGATTGGTGCAATATCGCAGGCAAAGCCAGCGATATGCATGTAGAGGCAAGTTTGGATGTTGCACATCCATTATTGATTGACGCAATAACACGGGCACAGCCCGCGTTATGCAGGCAGAGGCAAGTTTGGATGTTATACATCCAAATATGTATTAACACAATAACACAGGCTCAGCCTGTGTTATGCAGGCTGAGGTGAATATGAAGATTAAGGTGGCTAAATATATATCGGAATTTCTGGTCAGGCATGGAATTACAGATTGTTTTATGATCACGGGCGGCGGGGCCATGCATCTTGACGACGCACTGGGACATCAGGAGGGAATGCACTGCGTATTTAATCATCATGAGCAGGCCTGCGCCATTGCGGCGGAGGGATATACCCGGATGACAGGGAAGCTTGCGGCTGTATGCGTCACCAGCGGGCCCGGAGGAACCAACGCGATTACCGGTGTTATGGGCGGCTGGGTGGACTCTGTCCCTATGTTTGTTCTATCGGGACAGGCGAAGCGGGAAACTACCCTTTGGTCCTGCCCGGACCTGAATCTGCGGCAGTTGGGCGATCAGGAAGTCGATATTATAAGCTGTGTTAAAAATATGACCAAGTATTGTGTTATGCTTACCAATCCCGGGGAGGTGGCTTATCATCTTGAAAAGGCATTATATCTGGCGATGAACGGAAGAGGCGGCCCGGTCTGGATCGATATCCCCCTGGATGTACAGGGGGCCGTGATTGATACTGATGCCCTGAACCATTTTGATCCCCAGACGGAGAAGCCCTGGCAGGTGCCGGAGGTGACGGAGGAGACGGCGGCAGTCGTATTGCAAAAGATCAGGGAGGCCAAAGCGCCTCTGATCCTTGCCGGGACCGGAATCAGGCTGGGGGACGCACAGGAGGAACTTCTTGCGCTGGCAGACAAGCTGCGGATACCCGTTGTGACCGCATGGAATGCAAACGATACGGTTGCATATGACAACCCTTACTTTGCGGGAATGCCCGGAACCGTGGGAACGAGGCCGGGGAATTTTGCGGTTCAGAACTGTGACCTGCTTCTGAGCCTGGGCTGCAGGCTGAATATCCGAATGATTGGGTATAATCATTTCGATTTTGCCAGAAATGCATATAAAATCATTGTGGATATTGATCCGCGGGAATTGGTTAAGCCCACTGTCAGGCCGGATATGCCGGTGAATGCGGATGTAAAAGATTTTGTAGGCAGGCTTCTGGAGTTGGATTATCAGCCAAATGAAAAGCATGACAAATGGGTCAGATGGTGTAGGAGTCTGTTGGAAAGATATCCGGCTGTACAGGAGTCGTATCACAGTGAAACAACCCTGATCAACCCGTATGTTTTCATAGATAAGCTGTTTGGACATTTCAGAGAAGATGATCGGATTATCTGTGGGAATGGCAGTGCCTGTGTGATCACATTCCAGGCGGGTAAGGTGAAGCAGGGGCAGCGTATGTTTACCAATTCGGGCTGTGCGGCAATGGGCTACGGGTTTCCGGCGGCCCTGGGGGTGGCCGTCTCGGATAACAGCAGGAGAACAGTATGCATAGATGGTGATGGCAGTGTGATGATGAATATTCAGGAGTTGGCCACCGTGGCTTATAATAAGCTGAATATAAAGCTGATTCTGCTGAACAATAACGGTTATCACTCCATCCGCCAGACGCAGTCCAATTTGTTTAAGCCGCCTTATATCGGCATTGATCCGGCCAGCGGAGTATGTTTTCCGGACTTTAAAAAGCTGGCGGAGGCGTTTGGAATCAAGTACTTTGTCCTCGACGGAGAAAAGAATTGCGATGCTATTTTGGAGGAGGCCCTGAACTGCGAAGGCCCCTGCGTCTGTGAGGCAGTTGTGGACCCTGCGCAGAATTTTGCGCCGAAGTCCGCCTCCAGGGTGCTGCCGGATGGGCGGATTGTCTCCCCGTCCCTGGATGATATGGCACCTTTTCTTGACAGGAAAGAATTTGAAGAGGTCTCTTTTACAAACGACCGCTAAGCTTTTCCGGTTCCTGCACGGCATGTATGGCTGGGCAACATGTGCCGTGCAGGAAGGAAGATCCAATCGGTCGTGAGTATATCGGGAGAATTGGGGGCTATGATCATGGAACAGACATTTTTCAAGGGAAAGAAGATACTGGTGACCGGGCATACGGGGTTTAAGGGCAGCTGGCTTTGTGAGTTGCTGCTGCATTTGGGCGCGGAGGTCACGGGATACAGCCTGGAGCCGCCCACAACGCCCTCCCTGTATCAGATTTGCGGTCTGGAGCGGAGGATCCATTCTGTCTATGGGGATATCCGAGACCTGGAAAAGCTGCAGGGCGTGATGCGCCGGATCAGGCCGGAGATGGTCCTGCATATGGCGGCGCAGCCCATTGTACGCGAAAGTTATCGGAATCCCGTATATACTTATGACGTGAATGTAATGGGCACGGTGCATATTATGGAATGTGTGCGGGAGGTGGACAGCGTCAGGTCATTTCTGAATGTGACTACGGATAAGGTGTACCGGAACCGGGAGTGGGAATGGGGATATCGGGAGAACGAGGAACTGAATGGGTATGATCCCTATTCCAATTCCAAGTCCTGTTCGGAACTGGTCACCTGTGCCTATCGGAATTCTTTTTTTTCGGAGGGGGAGAGGCAGCCTGCGATTTCCACCGCAAGGGCGGGAAATGTCATCGGCGGAGGGGATTTTGCGGCGGACCGCATTATCCCCGACTGCTATAGGGCAGCGGCAGGCCATGAGGAGATAGAACTGAGAAATCCGAATTCCATCCGGCCCTATCAGCATGTGCTGGAGCCGTTGGCGGTCTATCTGATGATATTGCGGCGGCAGTATGAAAAGCCCGGTCTGGCCGGCAGCTATAATGTGGGGCCGGACGAGGGAGACTGCTGGACCACCAGGCAGATGGCAGAATGCTTTGGCCGCTGCTGGCAGGAGCAGACAAAGGAGACCCTGGCCTGGCGTGCGGCGCATACCACCGGACCGCATGAGGCAAACTATCTGAAGCTGGATTGCTCCAAATTAAAGAATACATTCGGTTGGCGGCCCAGGTGGAATGTGGAGGCTGCCGTTGAGCGGACGGCGAAATGGTATGCGGCCTATCAGAGCGGGGAGGATATGCAGGCATACACAGTGGAACAGATCTGTGATTTCCTGGGAGAGGCAGGGGAACGGGGAGAACTTATATGAGCAGGAGAGCGGTGATCACAGGCGCGTCAGGGATGATCGGGGTGGCGCTGGCACAGCAATGCATCATGGCGGGCGAAGAGGTATTGGCAATCTGCCACAGGGGCTCATCAAAAAATCAGGCTTTGCATAAGCTGCCCGGTGTGGAAGTTCTGGAGGCGGATTTGGGCGAGTATGCCAGATTGGCCGAAGAACAATGGAAAAAGCGATATGATACTTTCTATCATCTGGCCTGGGCCGGGACAGCCGGACAGGCCAGAAATGATATGGCCCTGCAGGCTGACAATATCCGCTGCACACTGGACGCAGTGGAACTGGCGGATCATATGGGGTGCCGGACTTTTGTGGGTGTTGGCTCCCAGGCGGAGTACGGCAGGCATCAGGAGCCGCTAAGACCGGAGACCCCGGCTTTTCCGGAGACGGGCTATGGCATGGCCAAGCTGTGTGCGGGACAGATGAGCCGCAGCTCCTGTGGGCAAAAGGGAATAAAACATATCTGGGTCAGGGTACTCAGCGTGTATGGTCCCCATGGCGGGCAGGATATGATAACCGTCGCTCTGCAAAAGCTGATGCGGGGCGAGCATGTGAGCTTCACGGCAGGGGAACAGGTCTGGGATTATCTCTATAGTGAGGATGCGGCCAGAGCGCTGCGGCTCATGGCGGAGAGGGGAGGAGTGGGAAAGACTTATGTGTTGAGCAGTGGCCAATCCCGCTCCTTAAAGGAGTATCTGGACATTTTTTATAGAGCAGTCTGCGAGAAAATGGCCCAAGAGGGGCGCAGAACGGGCACTGTCGGGATCGGGGAGCTGCCCTATGGGGAGAGCCAGCTGATGTATCTGGCGGGGGATATCACGGAGCTTAGCCGGGATACAGGATTTGCTGCTCAGATTTGTTTTGAGGAGGGAATCCGAAAACTGCTGGATATTGGCAGCTGTTATCATGTATCCGATGCACGTATGGAACAGAAATATACTAACGAGCGCTAAGATTTTCCGATTCCTGCACGCTCCATACTGTAAAATCGGGCAGCATGTGACGTGCAGGAGGGAAAATCCAACCGCTGGAAAGACTGGAAACACGGAGCGGTGCAAGAAAAGGGAATGAGGTGGCGTATTCCATCGAAGAGGATGAGGTTATACTGCAGGCGGAGGTAAAAAGGGATAGCCTGCTTTATCTGTCCATCCCTTACAGCAAGGGCCGGAGCGCATTCCATCCGTCTGAATTACCATACGCCATATCTACAGCTTGGGCTTCTTATGATGGCTGCGGGAGTGGCTGGCTGTTGTGTCGTCGCTGTATGGGAGAGCAGAAGACGGCGTAAGACGGGAATTATACAAAAACACTGTGTTGATTGACGTATTCGGTCATCTAAGATATAATATATTGTACTAACAACCGCTAAGATTTTCCAATTTCCACACGGCACATGCTGCATAATTGTAGTAAGTGATATATGTCGTTGACTGCCGGCAGCATGTGCCGTGTGGAAAGGAAAATCTGATCGGTCGCGAGTATAATTAAATAACAGCTACATCAGCAATGTTTCTGGAGAAGGAAGTCGGATTGAAGTATGAAAAAAATAAGTGTGGTAATCCCCTGCTATAACGAAGTGGAAAATGTTGACCCCATATGTTTTGCTGTGATTAACGTGTTGGAGGAAGCGTTGCCCGGATACGATTATGAGGTATTATTTATTGACAACTGTTCCACGGACGGCACACGTGATATTCTGGAGAGGCTTTGCCAGGAGAACAGGAAAGTCAAGGCAATATTCAATGTGACAAATTTTGGACAATTCAATTCGCCGTTCTATGCCATGTGCCAGGCCACGGGTGACTGCGTGATCTGTATGTGCTGTGACTTTCAGGACCCTGTGGAGCTGATTCCCACCTTTGTGCATGAGTGGGAGAAAGGGCATAAGATTGTCAGCGGCATCAAGACCAGCAGCAAGGAGAATAAATTTATATATCTGCTGAGAACCGTATACTACAAGCTGATTAAGAATATGTCTACTACCCAGATGATAGAGCATTTTACAGGGTTTGGGCTGTATGACAAGACCTTTATCGCAATCCTGCGTCAGTTGGATGATCCCATCCCTTTTATCCGGGGGATTGTGGCCGAGTACGGTCACGGCTTTAACCGCGTGGAGATAGAATATGAACAGGCAAAGCGCAGAGCAGGAAAGACCCACAACAATTTCTACAGCCTGTATGACGCAGCCATGCTGAGCTTTACCTCCTACACGAAAGTGGGACTGCGCCTGGCGACATTTGTCGGTTTCATCGCCTCGGCCATCAGCCTGAGTATCGCCCTGTTCTATATGGTGTACAAGCTGTCGCACTGGTATACTTTTCAGGCAGGAAACGCTCCTATGATTATGGGCATTTTTTTTCTGGGATCGGTCCAGCTGTTTTTTATCGGGCTGTTGGGGGAATATATATTAAATATAAATACCCGAGTCATCCACAGGCCGTTGGTGGTGGAAGAAAAGAGGCTGAATTTTGACGAGGAGGAAACGCAGTAGCAAAGGCTGCAATTGGCTACGCGGTGTATGAGAATGAAGCGAGTGATCACATACGGGTCGTTTGACTTGTTCCATGAAGGGCATTACAATCTGTTAAAGCGCGCCAAGGCACTGGGGGATTACCTGATTGTAGGTGTGACCACGGAGCAGTATGATGAGTCGCGGGGAAAATTAAATATTGTGGATTCGCTGGACAAGCGTATTGAGAATGTGCGAAACAGCGGCTTTGCCGACGAGGTCATCGTGGAGGATCATCCGGGGCAGAAGGTGGAGGACGTGCAGAAATACGGAGTGGATATCTTTACGGTGGGTTCTGACTGGCAGGGTGCCTTTGAGTATCTGGAACCTTACTGCCAGGTGGTCTATCTGGAGAGGACAAAAAATATATCCTCCACGGAAATGCGTAAAAAAGGGCATAACATTATCCGCATCGGTGTGATCGGCAGCGGTCGTATTGCTGTGCGATTTGTGCCGGAGGCAAAGTATGTCAGCGGCGTGCTGGTCAACAGCGTGTACAATCCCCATCTGGCCGGTGCGCAGCTGTTTGCCAGGCAGTTCGAACTGGACATTGCCACGAATGTGCTGGAAGATTTCTGGGAAGAGGTGGATGCAGTGTATATTGCTTCTCCTCATGAGACCCATTACGACTACGCCAAAGCAGCATTGGAACAGGGTAAGCATGTGCTATGTGAAAAACCGTTGGCATTTTCCAGGCGGGAGGCAGAAGAATTGTTTGCCATTGCCAGGAAGCGGGGAAAAGTTCTCCTGGAGGCTATCAAAACGGCATACTGCCCTGGATTTGTTCAGATGATAGGGATCGCCAAGACGGGGACTATTGGCAGGATCTGTGACGTGGAGGCATGCTTTACCAGGTTGACTCCCGTAGATCTGCGGGAGAGGACGGACCGGCTGTATGGAGGGGCATTTACGGAGTTCGGCAGCCATACACTGCTGCCGATTATCAAGTTGATGGGGGCTGACTATAAGGAAGTGCGGTTTGACAGTATTCTGGATGAAAACGGTATTGATCTATATACCAAGGCGTCCTTCCGCTATGAGAACGGAATGGCCATGTCAAAGAGCGGCGTGGGCGTAAAGTCCGAGGGACAGCTGCTGATCTCAGGAACAAAGGGGTATATTCTTGCAGAGTCTCCCTGGTGGCTGACCCAATATTTTGAGGTGCGCTATGAGGATCCCAACAAGAGAGACCGCTATTTTTCCAAGTTTCTGGGTCAGGGACTGCGGTATGAGATCAGTGATTTTGCCTATATGATCCATGGTCATCAGGGTAGGTCCTATAAGTTTACGGCGGAGGATTCCATCGCTATTGCCGGAGTCATGGAGAAGTTTCTGGAGAAACGGCAGGGAGTACAGAGATGAAAATTTGGGCACATAGGGGCTGCAGCTATAGATATCCGGAAAATACACTTTCCTCTTTTCGGGAAGCCTGCCGGTATGGGATCACAGGCATTGAGTTGGATATCCAGCTGTCAAAGGATGGGGAGATGGTGGTGATCCACGATGAGAGGGTGGACCGCACCACGGACGGCAGCGGTCGTGTGGAGGATATGACGCTGTGGGAATTGAAGCAGCTGAAGATACGGCCCAATGAAAGGAGCAGCAGGATTTACGAAACCATACCGACCATGAGGGAAGTGTTGGCGCTTCTTGCCCCGATGTGCCGCAGGGACGGCCTGTTGATCAATATAGAACTCAAGAACAGCGTAGTCCGCTATGAGGGCATGGAGCAGATGCTTCTGGATCTGGTTGCACAATGGGGGCTGGAAGCCTTTATAGTCTACAGTTCGTTCAATCCAGACTCCATCCGGCTGATCAAAGAACTAAAGCCTGATGCAAATGTGGCGATTCTGTCGGAGAGCGTTGCGAATGGTCTGGCTTTTGCAGGGGAAGTTCAGGTGGATGCCATCCATCCGTTTCTCAAAACAGAAGACATGGATTTACTTGCGGAAGAAATGTCCGGAAAGATTTTGATACCGGGTAATGCGATGACATCAAAGGATGGACCCGGAACACCCAATCAGAGAAGACTACAGGTACGGGCCTGGAACACCAGGACATATGAACCGTTTTTTCCAGAGGATAGAGAGATTGAGATACAGGATACAGAGAGGCTGGAGCAGATGGGTATCACAGATATTTTTACGAATACACCGGAATCCTATGTCTCATTAAAAAAGATTTTACCAAAGCAGATTGCTTTAGAAAAGGGGAAAAGCGTCCAGGAGGACACGGGATATATTTGGCATTCGGATGAAGAATGTTGGGTATCCAGGCGTTTTTACCATGTATTTCCGGGGGACATCCTGCGGGGGGACGACAGGTTGGAATATCGGGTCTATCGCTATTTGCCGGAGATAAAAGGGGAGTTTATCCATACCTATTGCTATGAGCCGGAGCAAAACTGGGCAAGTTATGTCCGGGAACCGGAGATGTGGAATCGAGGGGATCATATTTTCGGTGAAGAGTGTTATATACGCGTGGCGGCAAAAATGGCACATCCGACCAAAGCAGTAGAGGAAGAGGGCGATATTGCGCAGAACATGTCAATGTCATTGGAAACAACACACGAAGACGTTGTGGAATGGGCTTCCTATTTCCAGGCGGAGGCGCTGCTGACCATAGAGAGAGTCTGGGAGCTTTTGGGAGAAAATGATCTGGCATTTGCCGTGCTTACCGATACGCATTATGTCAACAATGGCACCTGGGAGCGGTCTGTCTGTAACCTGCAGCAGGTTGCGACGAGATTACCGCTTCACGGGATCATCCATCTGGGAGATCTGACAGACGGCATATTGCCTCTGGCACAGACCAGGGAATCTGTGGAGCGGGTGATGGCAGATATGAGGCGGACAGGCTTCCCCGTCTATCTGTGCCTCGGAAATCATGACTCCAACTATTTTCGCAACAATCCTGAGAAGATGACGGAGGAGGAGATGAGTGCCTGCTATCTGGGCAGGGAGAAGCCCTATTACCATGTGGACTATCCGGCGCAGAAGCTTCGCATCCTGTATCTGTATTCCTTTGACTACCGGGAGCAGGTGAGATATGGTTTCCCTGTGGAGGAAATGGACTGGGTAAGGGAGACCCTTGGGACCATGGCGGACGGATGGGCGGCGTTGGTGTGCGCACATGTGCCTCCGCTGCCGGAAATTCATTTCTGGAGTGACCAGATTCGAAACGGTGAGGCGCTGCTGCAGATTCTGGAGGAATACCACACAGCGGGCAAAAAAATTCTGGCCTATGTGCATGGGCACAACCACGGCGAGCAGATCTATACAGAGAGGCTGTTTCCCATCGTCTCGCTGGGATGCAATAAGATGGAGGATTTTCAGGACAAGAAGCCTGCGGGGTCTTGGACCTATTGCCGGCAGCAGGGCACAGTGACGGAGGATCTGTGGGATGTTATGATTGTACACGCGGATCGTGAGGGGATTGACTTTGTGCGGTTTGGGGCCGGGGAAGACCGGCATGTGGATTGTAAATAAATGATGTACGGTAAGCGACATTGATATTACTGATGTTGCTTATCATAAAAAGCCCCGGAGAATGTGATTTGCAGGAGTGTTCTCTGGGACTTTTTTAATGATAATGCAAGGGCAGTATGAACGGCGCATAATATAGCATTTTCCTGGAAATTAAAAATGTTTTATGCTATACTGACTATACGCAGTTAGAAATGAAATGCGGAAAGGTATGCTGAAATACGGGATCGCCTGCAACCGCAAGAAATGCAGGGTGGCGGTGCGGGAATAGGTTGCTATTTCCAAGAAAATGGGGTATTATGAAATTGGTTTGTATGAGCATATTTTTCGGAGAAGGGAGATACTGGCGATGCCGGTTTTTTAGGAACTGCGGCTTATATGGCATAGCCAGAGGATAGAGTTTGGAAGGGGAGCATGTAGATCATCATCGCCAAGGATACAGAACACAGATGAGTACATGAACGAGAAAGAGACATTTTCTTACCAAAATGGGAATATAAAGATTTAGGAAGAGAACATGGTGGAGGAGCATGATGAGTTGGAGCAGGGGAAGTAGGAGGACGAGAATGGCTGTGTATTGGTGGATAATGAAATGATAACATTAGATCAAAAGACCTTGCGGAAGCTGCAACTGACGGAATTAGAGCTGCTGCAGGAGATAGACCGCATCTGTAGTAAATGCAATATACATTATAATATAATAGCCGGAACGTTGCTTGGAGCGGTCCGGCATGGTGGCTTTATTCCCTGGGATGATGATGCGGATGTGGCCTTACTGCGGCCTGAGTACGAGAAGTTTCGCAAGGCATGTAAAACAGAACTGGATACAGATAGATTCTACTTTCAGGATCATCGGAATACCCTTGGATATCGCTGGGGATATGGCAAACTGCGTCGGAAAGATACCCTGTTTCTGCGAGAGCATCAGGAACATATGCCATATGAGCAGGGAGTGTTCATAGATGTGTTCCCGCTTGACTATGTGCCGAATCCCTATCCACTCCGATGCCTGCATAATTTGCAATGCTTTATCTACCGTAAATTTTTTTGGTCTGAGGTGGGAAAAATAGCAGATAAGTCCGTCGGGATGCGTATGCTATATACTTTGATGAGCAAGGTGCCAGAGAAAAAGCTGAAAAACAGTTTCAACCATTTTATTTGCAGATCGCACAGGCGAAAAACGGATTGGGTGAGGATATTGACTTTCCCTACACCGAACAGAGTGTATGGATATAAAGTAAAGTGGTATGAAAATTCCAGCGAAATCCAGTTTGAGGGAATACCTTTCATAGGAATCGCAGATTATGAAGAGTATTTGACCTTTAAGTTTGGGGATTACAGGAAACTACCTCCTGTGGAGCAGAGGAAGGTACATCCAGTAAGTGAGATTAAGTTGATTTTGTAGGTAAGAAAGAGAATAATTAATTTATTTGGGGAATACAGGATTTCTTTCCGAAGCTGTGTGAGAAATTGAGCTTGAGATAGGCATTATAAAATACTCCCATATAAATTAAAAACATTTGTGATATAGAAGTGAAAAACCACAACGGAGATTACGGTAATGAAGGGTGATAACGATAAATGTGATACAAATGCACAGCAAATAGAAATAAACTCTTTTAAAAAGAATTTTAAAAGATTTAAGGATCGAAGGATAGTTTTGTATGGGATAGGACGATGTACCGCTACTTTAGTCCCTGCAATCGGTGAATTTTGTATTGTTGGATTAATGGATAGGGATGCAGGCAATATAGGAAAATATATGTATGGCATTCCTATAATAAGTGAGGCCGAAGCTGAAAAAACGGCAGATATTGTCATTATCAATACAGCAGAAACGTATTGGGAAATCATTTACAAAAGAATTAGTGGGATTAGTATTCCGGTGTACTATCCGAATGGGGAGAATGCGGCTGAAAGAGTAAGGGAAGGTGTTCGATATCAGCAAAACCCCTATTGGCAGCAGAACCTTGGCCAATTGCGACAGAAGATCACTCAATATGAAGTGATTTCTTTTGATATATTTGATACAATAATTATCTTGCTTATGTCAGCCAATACAACATTGGCGAAAAGGATGGGGTGATAGACTTATGGTTTAATGGAAGAAACCAATATTATTTATCGAAAGTGGTTGGAAGATGCCTAACAGGGTTTTATTTTACAGCAAACATGGCACGAGAGAATGAATGTTGCAAAGACAATACACTTGTGCCTTGCTTTCAGGCAACAGATGATATTTGGGCTGAACGAAGTAACATAATGCGCAGGGACATATTTGTTGAAAGTTTTCTGACAGCGCCATATGGGATGATTAAATATCTGGATGAAAAGTATAATTTCTTATGTGCGCCAGATGGGTCAAATCAGAAATTTTTTGCAGAACGTATTATTATCAATCAAGGCGTATGCGATTTCATGCGGGATTATCTGGAATTGATGGGAGAAGGGGCGAAGTTAATGCCATGGTTCACTGACTGTTTCTTTGGACAATATGTGAATGGACATTTGGAGTTGAGCAGCCAACTAAAAGATGTGTTTTATTATGATAACGCGTTTGTGCATCGAGGTGAATCAAAAATTTTTGATTAGATACATTCCGGGAAGAGGAGTTGCATAGGACAAGGATTAAAAATGCTGTCGGGAGAGATAAAACCATTGTTAGAGAAAGTGAATAGTATGAGTGGAGACTGTAAATGGAAAAAAACAATATCTCTGAAATGGATAGAATCTGTCCTGCATTTGAAAACAATAATGTTCCTGTTTGCTTTTTTTCGGATGATTATTATGTACCCTATCTGGGAACAGCAGTTTATTCGGCAATAAAGAATTGTGCAAAAGATACTAATTTAGATATCCTGATCTTTGAGAATGGCTACAGTGAAAAAAACAAGAAATTACTGAAGCAGTTAGGTGAAGAGAAGAAAAACATAAGTATTCGTTTTATCACCTTGAACCCTTTTTTGGAAAAACTGAATGTAAATCCATCTAAGCGTGCATCAATTAACTGTTTTGCTAAAATATTCTGTACAGACTATATTTTTAGTAATTACGATCGTATTATCGTTATGGATTCTGATTTGCTTGTATTACAGGATCTAATGCAGCTTTATCAAAGTGATATGAAAGGAATGATTATTGCGGCTGCCAGAGATATACTTTTGGACATTATGGTAAAAAAAGGATACCATACAGATAAACGACTTAATTATATATTATTAAAAGATTATTTTGAAAGCATAGATCTGGAGACAAAGGATTATTTTAATACGGGAGTGGTTATTTTTGACATAAAAGGATGCCAGAAAGAGAATGTACAGAAAAAAATGATCGATATTAATGATAAATATCCTGTTTTGATGTATGCGGCACAGGATGATTTTAATATTGTTTTTAAACGGAAATGGGTGGAACTTGACGCAAGATGGAATGTACAAAGTCCATATTGCATAGTGGCGCATATAAACAGTTTGCCAGAAAATTATATAAAACTAATGGATCAGGCTGGGGTGCTGCATTTTTTGGGAAAAAGCAAACCGTGGATTGACGCGAAGGTCTGGAAAAGCGAACTTTTTGATGAGTATGTCAGCGAGACCCCATGGAAGGATGTATATTTTAAGAGAAGGAAGGAGTTTGAGAGGAAGAATAGGATAAGTGGATGGCTGATTCCCAAAGGAAGCAAAAGGAGAGAGCTTTGGTTTAAACTTTTTTATAAGATTAATATGAAATGAGGAAGCAAATAATGATTCACAGGAGGCGTACAACTTGAATATAAGAGAAATATATAATGTGTTGGCAGATGATGAATCAAGGTATATATATGGTAATCGACTGCTATTTAGTCTCACAGGCGATGAAGGGTATATGGAGAATGTTATAAAGACAACATCGGAGGGGCAAGAGCTTTACCGAAAACTGGAACAGGCAGATAACAAGAAAGTTATTTTTGGTGCGGGCTTTTGGGGTCAGGAGTTGGCAAGGCAATATCGCAAATATGGATTTGACTGTTTTGTTGATAACAAGGCCACATATCCATGGGAGGAAAAGAACGGACTTCCAGTGATATCCTTTGAAGAATATCTGGAGAAGTACACGGATGCTACAGTATTTTTAG
>CAMWSA010000010.1 GCA_947176785.1 uncultured Lachnospiraceae bacterium | reverse complement strand
CGGTTATGGTGCAGGCGCAGCAAAAGCCTGCCGCCGCAGACCTCCTGATTTTCTCCCGGCAGCAGCTGCCGCTCCATACGTTCTTTCAGGTAACCCTCACCCTTAAAAATTCCAACAACCAAGCTTACAAAAAAATTAATCATTTTTTCACCCTAACTCCCATCTGCTCGCTTTAGCGGGCATTCAGATCAAGATGGTGAAAATCCTTTCTTACCCTATTGCCTCTGCAATACTGGCATATATATTCTTAATATCCCATTTTAACAATTATCAAATCTTCTCTTACCTGTACATATCCCTCGTTCGGGTAACAGGGCATATCCGCCGAAATTTCTCTTGCATGTTCTATCCTGTCCCAGTCTGCGCGTACAAACTCCATCCCCAGATGCGACTGTATCATTCTCACCAGACGATTGGGCTGCTCATTCACACGCCTCCAGCATGAAACCCCAACACTGCAATCAAAAACACTATATTCCGTCGGATTAATATCATAACATGACTCATTCAGTTTAGGGTGAAGATTTCCCACAAATACAACCTGGTTTGACGGCGAATACCCCAAATTCAATTCTTGAATCTCGTCAACCACATCCTTCATAATCTCCATATCAATTCTGCATTTGATATCATCTGTATACCAAAGCCGCAATGTATTCCCCATCTGCCTGACGGCTCCTACACATACTACGAACAGTACTGCATATTTGAGGATAACAATGCCTGCTTCCTTTTTATCAGACAGCAGAAATACAATATAAAAACACAAAAATCCAAGCACAAAGGGATAAGCAACCTGTGACCTTATCGCTGTTGCTCTGCCACAATATAGATTCATCAGATGCACAGATGCAATCGTCATAACCATGGCTATCCCATACAGGCATTTATGGAACCAGGTATACTTTTTTTTGATTAATACAGCAAGGAAAACAATCAGTACCCCTATTGTCCCCAGTCCCATAAGCCAGGAATACTGAATATCCAGGCCCAAATAGGAATATATAAAATAAGTCTTAAACCCCTCCATGATCCTGGCGGTATCCCATACCCCCCAGACACGTTGCGAAGTCACATAATTGCTTGTGCCAAAAAACTGATATGTTAATATTGTATTTACAAGATACGCAACACTAAATACGGAAACCTGCCAGACTCCTCTTAGTATATAGTCCATTATCATCTCTTTATTAATCGATCTGTTTGTGAGGGACAACAGATATAATGATGCACATAGCGCAATGAACACTCCCACCATTGCCTGATAGCTGGAAAAAGCCCATATTAAGAAGATTGCCTCTGCTAAAAATATAAGCAGCTTCTGAAGTGGTTTCTGCTTATACCAGCCTCTCTTATGAAACATGAAATAACTGAGAAGTTCCACTGAAACCAGAAGTAGCATTGCCCATACAATCTCTATCCACTGAACAGAAAAATAAAACTGGTACACCCATATAGGTGAGGTTGCAAAGACTGCTACAAAGACAAACAGAGACAGTTCACTGACTTTAGTACCCACAAGGCTTAGCAGGCGAGCC
This sequence comes from uncultured Lachnospiraceae bacterium, assembly GCA_947176785.1. Lineage (GTDB taxonomy): Bacteria > Bacillota > Clostridia > Lachnospirales > Lachnospiraceae > Acetatifactor. The sequence goes on along the minus strand of CAMWSA010000010.1, from coordinate 24,619 downwards.
ATCAAATATTGCAATACTATGAACAAACCGATACCAAATACACCTGCAAAATATGGATTATACCATAATAGCCCAAATAGTTTTTTTGTAAATACAGCCCCTTGTCTACCTATCTCCAGCCAGTTCAATGTACTCTGTCCAAAATATAGCACATCATCCGTATCATATAAATAGTTCAGCGTAAATGCATGCTTGCCATACAAAATAGCGCTGAGAATCGAAATAAAGGGAATAAAATACCTTTTATGGGAAATTTTGTTTTTAGAACCATTTTCTTCAAACCGCATGCCGTCTCCTCATTTTAACGTTAAATAGCTATCGCTTATGCGACAGCTATTTTAGACGCGACTCTAGTAAGCATCATATCATATCCCTAAATAAAAGTCTAGTAATTTTTCATTTTTGTTTTATAATTTCTTTTATAGGTCTCTTATAACAGGCTTGGAGCGAAGGTACCCATAACATACAAATATGTAAAGGTATTTTCACATGCTCCTGAGGATGCTGATAATTACTACCCTCATGGGTACCAGAGTACAGCGACGAAATTCAATTGATAAAGACTGGAGGAATTCAATGACAAATCAGGAACAGGACATGCGGCAGGAGCAGCTGCACTTTCAGGAATGCCTGGACATCATCGGGCAAAATGTGACCAAATACGAACAGGAATATGAACGGCGGCATGCCCAGGTGCAGGAATTGTACAAGGCGGTAAACAGCGGCGACGTGGAACTGTATAACCAACTGATGACCGCCGGCAGCCTTGAGGAACACGCGGCTGCCTCCCTGCGCAAGAACCGGGCGGCACAGGACAAACCCTATTTCGGACGCATTGACTACACGGAAAAGGCCGCCGATCTGGGACAGCAGGTCTATATAGGCAAAAACGGGGTGTTCCGCAACCGGACGGACGTATTGATCGCCGACTGGCGCGCTCCCATCTCCAGCGTCTACTACGAGAATGAACTGGGCCCGGGTGAATACGGCCTGCCGGATGAAAAGCCCATCTCCATCGACCTGCACCTGAAACGAACCTACAGTGTGGAGAATGGAAGACTTCTGGGCTACTATGACAGTGATGTGGCCTCCAACGATGAACTGTTGGTACAGTATCTGTCCAAAAACAAGGACGCCGTGCTGGGAGAGATCATTGCCACCATCCAGAAAGAGCAGAATGCCATCATCCGCAAATCCCCCTTTGCCAACCTGATCGTCCAGGGCGTGGCGGGCAGCGGCAAGACCACGGTTGCCATGCACCGCATCTCCTATCTGCTCTACAATTACAAGCACCGCTTTGAGTCCAACGAGTACTGCATCATTGGCAGCAACGACCTGTTGCTGAACTATATCACCAGCGGCCTGCCGGAACTGGACGTGCCCAATATCAAGCATCTGCGCATGGATCAGCTCTTTGCCCGCCTCTGCGAAAAGGATTGGGTAAAGAAAAACAAATGCACACAGCCCGATGACAGTGCCCCCTGGCGCTGCACGCTCTCCTTTATGCAGGAACTGGAATTGTATCTGCTCCATCTGCGGGAGGAGCTGGTGAGCCTGGCCCCCCTGCAGGATAAACAGATCGGTACTATTCTGTCGGAGAGCAACAATACCACGCTCTATCAGGAAAACCCCGCTTTCAGCATCTGTACCCTGCTCACCACACTGGACGAGCGTGTCAAGACCAGAATCAAATTCCTGATGAGCGGCGAGGACAGGGACCGGCTGCAGGCCAAATTGAGGGAGCACGCCGGACACTACAAGGCCATGCGCCCGACCCGGAGCATCTATGACCTGTATCTGGAATATATGCGGCTATGGTGGGATACCCATGGGGATACGCTTCAGCCCTCCCCATTGCCGCCCACTTCTTCGGACAGCCTGCCGCCCTGTCCGGCGCGCGCTTGTGGCCGGGGAGATTCCCGGACGCAGAACCCGTCTCCTGCCGCCAGGGCATGGCAGGCCCATCTCGACCGCCTTCAGCGCCGGGAATATGATGTGTATGACATTGCCGCCCTGTCGCTGATCCACTATCGGGTATACCAAAAAGCGCCCAATGAGGAATTTGGCCTGTTGTTTCTGGATGAGGCCCAGGATTTCGGCATCGGCATCTACTATGTGCTGCGGACATTGCTGCCTGCCGCCTATTTTACTATTATGGGGGATGTATCCCAGAATATACACTATGACACCGGGTTAAACGATTGGTATGAACTGCAAAAGCTGTTTCTCAAAAATGAGCGCGACCAGTTCCTGCTGCTGCAGAAGAGTTATCGAAACACCATTGAAATCTCCCAGTACGCAGGCCGGATCCTGGAAAAGGCATCCTCCGGCCGCTACAAGATCCAGCCGGTGATCCGCCATGGCATACCGGTGAAGGAAAATCGGTTTTGGAGCGACATGGAGATGGCGGAACACGCTGCCGGACTCATCGCAGATATCCAAGCCAAGGGCTATCATACCACAGCTGTGATCTGCCGGAATGAGGAGGATGCCGCCAGGGCGCACCGACTGCTCTCCCCGCTGACACCGCTGACCGACGGGGCCGCCGCCAATTTCTCCACCGGCACCATGGTACTGCCCATCCGCCTGGTGAAGGGTCTGGAATTTGACGCCGTGCTACTATGGAATCTGGATATGGTGCATGGCCCCGATGATCCCCGACAGGCCAAGCTCCTGTATGTAGCCGCCACACGCGCACTCCACGAACTGCATGTGCTGAACTATTGATTCCGGGGCTTCGCTGCATCTCCTGACCGGGACCTGTTATTCCGCCTTCTCCACACTGAGGGCGGCAAAGGGCTGTGAAGAGAAGACCTTTTCACGGCCCCGTCAAACATGCACGATCGATTCATCCGAACAAGCGGCGCAGGGCAGTACCGCGCCAACTCCTGTTATGCTCATGAGCGGTTAGATTTTCCTTCCTGCCCGGCGCATGACATGCCGGGCAGGAATTGGAAAATCTAACCGCTCGTCAGTATATATGCACAGACGATCCGTTTTCCCCTCCTGCACGGGTTGCACTATCAGACAATATGCGCCATGCAGGGATCTGAAAATGTATATGTATGTCAGAATCCTCAACGGATTATATCTTCATATCTTAACCGCGCCAGCGTGTAGTCCAACACTACTTCCCGACCGCTGCCGCCATTCATCAATATCTCCAGTTCTGTCACTGCCTCCTGGGAGATCCGGGCGAAATCCTGGCGCACCGTGTTCATCTGCTGTCCCACATATCCCATCAGTGTCAGTCCGTCAAAACCGCACACGGGACGAAAGATATCCATATCTGTCAGGGCCCGCATGGCACCTATGGCCATCAGGTCCGACGCGCAGACCACCATGTCCTGCTCCCGGGCGTACTCCATAGTCAGTTCCCGGGCCCTTTTCTCCGAAAACTCCCCATTGCGGACAATCATTTCCAGACCATAATCTCCGGCAAACTTCACCATACCCCTGATTCGTTCCCCGGTCACATAGCCGTTACTCTTTCCCGCAATATACAATACTTTTTTATAGGGTATGGTATCCATCAGCATGGTCTTTTCCGCCACCGCATACTGCGCTGCCGCCTGGTCGATCCACACGCAGGAGGTACTCTCGTTGATCAGAGGCACGTCCACCAGCACAATCCGGAAAATCTGCCGCCGTACCAGTTCCCGCAGCACCTGGTCGTCCCTGGATATCCCGTAAATGACAATACCGTTGATGCTCTGTGATCGGAAGTAGCCAATGACTTCCTCCACCCCCATGCCCTCCAGCATGGAGAAGAATACCGTCACCACATCCAGCTCATACTCCCTGGCACTCTCCAAAGCGCCTGCCAGGTATTGCATACTGATCTCGTCGATGGCCTGGGTATTGGTATGCAGATGAATCAACAGGGCTATCCGGCCTGCCTGTTTGGAGGACAGTGCCGCCGCCACTGCATTGGGTACAAAGCCCAGTTCTTCAATGGCCTCGTTCACCTTCCGCCTGGTGGCCTCACTGACATTCGGATAATGATTCAATACTTTTGAGACTGTAGAGATAGCCACGCCTGCCCTTGCAGCCACATCCTTAATTGATGCCACCGGAGTCCCTCCTTTTAGCTTCCATTGTTATACGATTTTTCCCTCGCCAACGGCCCAGCAGAATTCCCGGTACCTGCAGCAACAGGGAAACACCCGCCGACGCCAGGAGAACCGCCAGATAGATCCAGATATCCAGCCGGACATGAGGCCTGATAAAATAGTACAGCCAACCCTGCAAGAAACCATGCGCCAGCCAGATATAAGTGGATTGCTTCCCCCACCATGCAAAAAAAGTACACAATGAGGATATAGGGGAACACAGTGTCAGCAGCCCATAGGCCAGCATCGGCACAAACAGGAAATCCAGCTTCGCATAGGACACATCCGTAGTCAATGCCACCCGAAGGGCAATGACAATTCCCACCAGCGCCACCGCCACACACACAGGCAGCCAGCGGCCTCTGCGGCGCAGCGCTTTATCCACCCGCTGATACAGGGCAAAACGGGCTGCCAGATAGCCCACTACAAAGATGGCTAAAAAGGAGAGACGCAGGCCGCTCTTTACCGCCAGCACCCCATTCCACAGCCCGGGCCACCACATCCGTCCCGCCAGCAGCACCGCCGCTCCCAGCAGCGCCAGCAGCAGAAAGAATGCCCTCTTACGCTTCCTCTCCTCCGGCTGTTCAAAACGCGTCAGAAACAGATCCAGAAACGGCAATACCAACAGCATCTTCGCATACTGCTCCACATACCACCAGGTCCCATTATAAGTAGGGTCCAGCGCCGTTATATTCCCCAAAAGCTGTGACGCGTCAAAGGGAAGCCTCATTATTCCAAATATAATCAGCATATAAATGAGCAGCACCAACCAGAGTTTGCCATACAATTTTAATATCCGCGCCAGAACACTGCGGTACTCCTCCGCCAGCCTTCCCCAAAAGCGTTCCCGGGGCTGCCTGTCCATTACACAGTACATGCCATAGCCGCTGACAAAGGAGAATATCCCTACACAGAGTTTACAAAACCAGGCAATTCTCTGCACAGTCTCCGCCTGCAGGAAAGGAAGCAATGACCCATATTCCACCGCGAAGGAATACAGATGATGGTATATCATCATCCATATTGCCACGCCCTGTAAGACAGCAGATTGCTTTTTTGTAATTCCGTTTTCCACTAATACCAACCTCCAGATTATTTACCAGTATAACACATTTAGCGCTCCGGGGAAATCCTTTTCTTATATGACTTCAGCATGTTCCCTGCCGGCACACCGACCGGCCATCCAGTTCCGGCACCCTATAGTCTCCTGACATGGAACAGTGTATTTTCTTTTTTGCACATTGATTTTCGGTACGGTATCAGAATGTATCCGGAAAAGATAAATCGGCCGTGTGAAATGCTTCACACAGCCGATTTATACTAACGACCGCAGGGATTTCCAATTCCCGCCTGACATATGTTGCATAGTCGGGCAGCATGTGCCGTGCAGGAAGGAAATCCAATCGGTCGTAAGGATATCATGTTAAAAAGGCTTAATACTTTCCGAAGCCGTCTCCGTCAAGGGAAATGATCTGCTCGTTCACGTTAGAGGAAGCGGTGAAGGAACCCATGCCGGAAGAGGAGGAAGAAGTCCTGTTCCCAAGGTTGTAGGCGGAAAGCTTTTCACGCATGCGGTCTGCCTGGTTGGAAAGCTCCTCACTTGCGGATGCACATTCTTCGCTGGTGGCGGAGTTAGTCTGTACCACCTGGGAAACCTGTGTGATTGCCTGCTTGATCTGTGCGCCGCCGGTAGCCTGGTAATTGCATGCCTGTGCAATATTCTTAATCAGCACTTCACTCTGATTTACCACATCTGTGATCAATTCCAGAGCCTTTGCTGTCTCATCCGCCATCTGGGAACCCTGGCCCACCTTGCTGATGGAATCCTCGATCAGCCCTGCGGTCTCGGAGGCCGCTGCCGCACTCTTCGCCGCCAGGCTTCTCACTTCCTCGGCCACCACTGCGAAGCCCTTGCCTGCCTCGCCGGCCCTCGCCGCCTCCACAGCGGCATTCAGAGCCAGGATATTGGTCTGGAACGCTATGTCGTCAATGGTCTTGATAATCTTGGAAATACTCTCGGAGGATCTGTTGATGTCCTCCATGGCAGCCATCATATCCTGCATCCGCTTATTGCCCTGCTTAACATCCCTAATGGCGTTCTCAACCAACTCCGCAGCCTTGTTCGCCTGCTCTGCATTCTGGACAATCGCCTCCACAACCTCGTCGATAGATGCGGTGATCTCTTCGATGGCGCTGGCCTGCTCTGTGGAACCCTGTGCCAGGGACTGGCTTGCGCTTGCCATCTGGGAAGAACCAATGGTCACCTGATACGCAGCCTCGCTGATGCTGGTCAGCACATGGTTATTATCCTCAACCAGCTTCTTCAGGGAAAGTCCCAGCAGATCATCCTGTGACTTGGGGTTCACTACCACGGTAAGGTTGCCCTTGGATACTTCCTCGGCAAGGTTTGCCTGATACTTGATATTGTCTATTACTTTGCTGTACTCGTCAATCAGATCGCCAAACTCGTCATTGTTGTGCTTTACCAATTCTACATCTACACGGCCCTTTGCAATTTCCTGGGCGGCACTGGAAAGCTGATCCAGAGAGACCTTCATGATCCTGACCACCGAGAGCCCATAGATCACCGTAATGGCGATAGCCACAGCCACCACACAGAGATAGAACACCACAGCGATCTCATAGTATCTATCCTGATCCGAAGCCGTCAAAATCCCTTTGGTACAGGAAATAGCAATGTAGGCATTGATTACCGTCAGCACTACCGGAATCACAAATCCAATGATTAACCTTGTCTTAAATTTCATATTTTTCATCACTTTATACCTCTCTCTCTTCTGCTTCCATATTGTTTGCCTGCTCTAAAGACGACACATCCTCATCGTTCAACAGCCTTTCAGGGTCCAGAAGAAGCTTTACCGCATCTCCTACCTTTCCAATGCCGTATATATATTTGTTCTGCACCCTGTCTGACCTGCCGATACTGGGCGGAGGCAGGATGTTCTCCTCCCGGATCTCCACCACCTCGGCGATCTTCTCTATGATCAGGCCCACCAGCATATTCTTTACATTGACCACCATGATACAGGTCCTGTCATTGTATTCAACGGGTTCCTGCTTGAAGCGGAGGCTGATATCTATGACCGGAATGATCTTACCTCTCAGATTAAGCAACCCCTTGATATAATCCGCCGTCTCCGGGATCGCTGTGATCGCCTGGAACGGTATGATTTCGCTGACGTACTGGATTTCAAAACCATAATATTCATTACCGGACTTGAAAGTCATGTACTTGCCCTTTTGCGCATCGCGCTCGTCATGGGTAACCTGGCCGTCATCCTGCTGACCGTTTACTTCACTGTTTACATCCATGCAGCTACCTCCCTTTCATGCGTTTATTCTATCAAACCTACCGGGTCAAGTATCAGCGCAATGCTGCCATCCCCCAACTGCGTACAGCCGGACAGACCCTTTACCTTCTTGATATAAGACGGGATGGGCTTCACCACGATTTCCTGCTCGCCTATCAGTCTGTCCACAAAGAGGCATATGGATTTCCCTTCCACCTCAAAGATCAGCATCATGCCGTCTTCCACCGACTTGCGGTAATCCTTCAGGCCATACCACTCACCCAGTCGAAGCACAGGGTAACACTCTCCCCTGATCATGATGTATTCGTCCCCGTTGGGTTCATGTATCATCATATTTTCCCGGACACTGACAAACTGCTTGATAACACTGGTCTCCACCACAAAGGAAGAGGTTCCTGTCTCCATTACAATACCGTCAATGATCGCCAGTGTAAGAGGTATCTTAAGGGTCATCGTGGTACCGGCACCCGCCTCACTCTCTATTTCCAGTGCGCCTCCGATGGTCTGGATGTTCTGCACCACCACGTCCATGCCCACGCCCCGGCCGGAGTATTCCGTCACCTGCTCGTTGGTAGAAAATCCAGGCAGCGTGATAAACTTAAACACTTCCTTGTCGGTGTACTCGCTGTCCAGCTTATTGTCATCCAAAAGTCCCTGTTTTCTGGCCTTTGCCAAAATCTTCGCACGGTCCAGGCCCTTGCCGTTGTCGGATACGCTGATCCACACTTTGCCGGCCTCCGTCCTGGCGGACAGGGTCACCTTTGCCTTGTCAACCTTGCCGCTCTCTTTCCGCTCTTCGTTGGTCTCGATGCCGTGATCCACGGCGTTGCGCACCAGATGCATCAGAGGGTCGGAGATATTCTCGATGATGTTCTTATCCACCTCCGTATGCTCGCCGATCATTTCAAAGTCAATATCCTTGCCCAGCTTGCGGGAGACATCAAATACAATACGGTTCATCTTCTGGAACAGATTGGTCAGGGGCATCATCCTCATAGACATGATCACATTCTGCAGATCCGTGGAGATCTTGGACATTTGCCCTGCCGCCTTATTGAAATTGGAAAGGTTCAGTCCCGGCACTTTCAGATCGGGGTTCTGCAGCACCACGGATTCCGCGATGACCAGTTCGCCAATCAGATCCATCAGCTGATCCATCTTCGACACATTGACACTGATGAATGCATCCTTGGCCCCCTTCTGTTTATCCTTGGCCAGCTTCTTGGGCCGCCCGGGTTCCTTTGTCTGAATGACAAAGTCACCTGGAGCCATGGGAGCCTTTTCAGCGCTCTTCTGCTCGGCGTTCTGCTCCGCTTTGGCCTCAATGGCCTCCACGCTGGATTCCAGGTCAATATGGGGGTGATGCCCTCCAAAGTCAAAGCCCAGCAGAAATTCCTCCGCCTTACACTCGTAGACATCTACCTTCTCAATGTCATAGCCAACACCGATCAGGTCCCGGATCTCCTGCTCCGTACACTGAGCCTGAAGCAGGATCTTGAAGCCGTCTTTCAGGATGGCCTCCCCACTGGATTCATCGGAGATGATATCTTCGGGGGAATACAGCAGATCCTCCGCAATTTCCTTCATTGCGTAAACCACCTTGTAGGCATGGACATTAGCCATTACCGTCTCCGGTGAAAATGTGATATACACCTTATAGAAACGGCTTGCGTCAGTGGCAACGGGAGCTATGTAGAACTGCTTGGGCTCTTCATGCACGTTCTCTGGCATCAGTGCATCCTCCCCAACCCCTTTCTTGATGGCCTCCAGAAAAGCATCCAGTTCCTTGATGATGCTTTCCGGATTTCCGTCAGCGGTATTTCCGTTGCGGATCTTATCCATCTCCTCGGTGATGAAATCTGCCACTTCCAGCACATGCTCCACCAGCTTTAAGTGCGGCACATGCTCGGGATGGGACTCTCTCAGATAGAAGAAAACGTCTTCCAGCTTGTGAGAAATCGCAGTGATGTTATCAAACATCATGATACCCGAGGAGCCTTTTATGGTATGCATGGTACGGAAGATCTCATTGATGCTGTCCTGGTCAAAGCAATCCGCATCCTTCTGCTCCAGTACCATTTCCTGAAGCTGCTCCAAAAGCTGCTCGTTCTCAAACAGATAGATGTCCAACATTCCCTCTGTGTTAAATTCTTCAGCCATACTTTCTCCTTTCCTGTAAATTTTTATCAGATTATATCAGACCTAGTTTTTTCATAGCCTGCTCAAATCTTTCTTTGTCAATCGGCTTACCGGAGTAAATTGTACAGCCCAGTTCAAAAGCCATCTTTACATTTTTCTCATCGTTGAGCGCGGTGGTCATAATGACCTTCGCCCTCTTATCCTCCGCAATTCCCCTGTCCTTTTCCAGATTGCGGATTCCCATCAGGGCCTGGTATCCGTCCATGACCGGCATCATGATATCCAGGCACACCAGATCGTAGGGTTCGCCGTCCTCCAGCGCCATCATGAAAGCGTCCACGGCTTCCATGCCGTCCACGGTAACATCGCACTCACCGTATTTGGACAAAAAGCCCACCATAAATTTTCTTGTGACAAAATCATCCTCAGCCAATAAAATTTTCATCTTTACCTCTTTTCTGCAATATTGCTATGATTCTCATCTCTCACTAATTCCCATTCGCCTTTTTCAGCAGGCGCTCGAATCAGGATGGCGAAAATCCTTTTTCACTCTACATCCTGTCCAGCACCGCATAGGCTCTCCTGGCAACATCCTGAAGCTTTTCCTGATACTCCACAGCGCCCAGATCATAAGCCACCTTGGGCATACCGTATACCACGCAGGTGGACTCATCCTGCCCTATCGTCCTGGCCCCCGCCCTGCGCATCTCCAGCAGGCCCTTGGCACCGTCGCCCCCCATTCCCGTCAGAATGATGCCCAATGCCCTGGGGCCCGCCACCTTCGCCACAGAGTCAAACAGCACATCCACGGAGGGGCAATGCCCATTTACCTTAGGCCCCGCTATGCACTCCACCTGATAGACACCGTTTACCTTCACCAGACGCATATGCCTGTCGCCGCCAGGGGCAATCAACACATGGCCGGGCTTTACCTGGTCTCCTGTCTCCGCCTCCTTGACAATCACCCTGCACTGGTTATCCAGTCTTTTGGCATACATACTGGTGAATCCCGGCGGCATGTGCTGCACGATCACAACGCCGGGAATATCCGTCCCAAAGTTCTGAACCACGGAAAAGATAGCTTCCGTCCCGCCAGTAGACGCACCAATCGCTACCACCAGATCGCTGCCCTTGGCGGTCAGCGCTGCCGACTCCTCCATCTGATGCATGGCCTTCTGCTTGATTTGGCTGATATTGGCAGTGGAGGCAATCTTGATCTTCACCAGCAATTCCGTCTGGATAAATGTCTCCAGCTGTTCCCGTGATGACACCGCAGGCTTTGCCACAAAATCCACGGCCCCCGCCTTCAAAGCGTCAAACACCTTGTCACTGAGAGAACTGATGACCACCACCGGAAGAGGGTACTGCGGCATCAGCTTGCGCAGGAACTCAATACCGTTCATTCTGGGCAGTTCCACGTCCAGAGTCATGACATCCGGCTTATGCGCAATAATGGCATCTCTGGCCTCATAGGGATCTCTTGCGGTGGCTACCACCCGGATAGCCGGGTCCCGGCTGAGATTCTGCACCAGCAGTTCCCGGAACACCATGGAGTCTTCAACTACCAATACTTTAATCGGCTGCATACATCCATCATCCCCCCTATGCTTTTCTGAATATAGACGGCTGCACCAAATCAAAGGGAACCTGTGCCCGGTCCAGGGTCTCTGTCATGCCGATGAACAGATACCCTCCCGGCTCCAGGAAATCGTAAACCTTTTGAAGCAGCTCATTCTTCGTGTTCTCATCAAAGTATATCATAACATTTCTCAAAAAGATAGTGTGCATTCTCCTCTTGAAGGGAAAAGGAGACATCAGATTGAACTGGCGGAAAATGACTTCCTGCTTCAGTTCGTCCTTCACCATGAAAGCCCCCTCCGGCGTCTGTTTAAAAAAGTGCCGCTTCCATTGGTCCGGAATATTTTTCAGGTGATCCGCCGTGTATACACCCTTGATCGCCTGCTGCAGCACCTTGGTGGAAATATCCGTAGCCAGAACCTTGGTATCCCAGGACGAAGCATCCATTCCAAAGAAGTCCTTGATTGTCATCGCAATCATATAGGGCTCCTCGCCGGTGGAAGCGGCCCCGCACCAGATCCGCAGATCCTTTGTATGCTGTTCCTTCTGTTTAAGCTGCGGCAGTACAACGCTTTTAAAGTATTCAAAATGCTCGAACTCCCTCATAAAGTAGGTGTGGTTCGTGGTCAGCAGATTGACCAGTTCCTTCTCCAGCCGTCCGGAACTGTCCTTCTCCATGTCATTCATAAAAGCATTGAAGCTGCTCCAGCCCCCTGACTTAATGTGGTTTTCAAGTCTGCCGTTCATAATGACCTTTTTCTGGCTCAGGTCAATACCATAGCGCTGTTTCATATAGCCCGCAATCCTTAAAAACTCCTCATCCGTCATCATAATCCCATTCCTCCATTACATTTTCTTTATCCTGAAACATTTATTTGTTTCCTTTGCCATCCACCCTAACGCAGCTGTCTGGCAACTTTACAGAATATGCTGAAAATGTGGGGGTTGAATTTCTGCTCAGCCTCTCGCTGCATAATCTCCAGTGCCTTCTCCCTGTCAAAGCCCTGACGGTAACTTCTCTCCTCCGTCAATGCGCAAAACATACTTGACATGGCGACAATCTGCGCAGCCAGTGGTATCTCATTTCCCCTCTTGCCCTCGGGATAACCGCTTCCGTCCCAATTCTCATGATGGAAATGAGTGATATCCGCTGAAATCTGTATAAAATCGTTGTAATCGTTAGTGACCTTCAAATCTTCAAGGAGCTTTGTCCCGATCCGGGTATGGGCCTGCATCCGCTCCCGCTCCTCCTCGTCGAGGGCCGACTGCTTCTGCAGGATCTCCTTGGGGATGCCTATATTTCCAATATCGCACAGCGGCGCGGCAAACTCGATGGTCTCCACAAAGCTGTCCGATATCTGATCCTCAAACATTGGCGAAAGCTGCATGCTCTGAGCCAGAATGCGGCAATTATATTTCATCCTGTCTATATAATCGCCGGCATGCCAGGAGTTCTCCGCCGCCACGCCTGCCAGTGCGTACAGCACATTTTTTCGCTCCTGCTCCATCTGCCGGAGCTGCTCATTGACGGAAACCTGGAGACGCCGGTTCGCTTCCTTAATGCCCTTTGTGGCCTCATACAGCTTCAGATGGACATTGACCCTGGCCTGCACCAGTTCCGGGATAAAAGGTTTTGTGATATAGTCCCCGCCCCCCAGGTCAAACCCCTTGACAATGTCCTTGGGATTGTCAAAGGCTGAGATAAAGATGATGGGAATGCCCTTGGTCTCCACGTTGGCTTTCATCACCCTGCACAATTCATAGCCGTCCATCTCCGGCATGGAGATATCTGTCAGCACCAGATTGGGCAGTTCCTCCCGGGCCTTCTCCAAAGCCTGTATGCCATTCTCCGCCAGCACGGTCTTGCATCCCATATCTGCTATAATCTCGCCAAGAATTACCCTGTTGGTTTCCACATCGTCCACAATCAGGACAACGCCCCTTGCACAATCTTTCATGTTCCGCCCCCCTTTCATAATACTGACGAACGCTGAAATTTTCCTATTCCCGCATGTCACATGTGACATAATCAGACAACATGTGACGTGCAGGAAGGAAAATCTGAGCGTTCGTAAGTATGACAGGAACTCCTCCAATTTCCACCCGGTTCACACGTCTGCCGAGGAACGACAGACCGCATGGGCCATTTATACCTTCCTCATCGCGCTGCCCGGGAATCCTCTGTCTGGGGCTCCGCGTCTATCAGAGCCTTTAAGGTATCCATCCCTGTGGAGATCCTGTCATAGTTCTCCTTCTGGATGGCCATCTTAAGGCGCAGCACTGCCCGGCTTACCTCCTGGGGAGCGTCTGCGGTAAGCTGACGGATGGTTTCCATAAACATTTCCGCCTTCTCCCAATTCTCCATCTCCACGGAAAGAATCAGCTTGGACAGATTCTTCTGTAACGCCTCACGGTTGGAAGCCGTCCCGTAATGGGACGCATCCTGCTCCTCCTCCTGCGGGGCGCTGCCTCCAAAGGAGACAACGGGCCTGGGCTGAACAAAGCTGTCCTCCTCCGCCTCCGTCTCCGGGTCCCTTCCCACCCATACGGAAAAGGAGAACGTGGTTCCCTTCCCCTTTACGCTCTCCACATTAATGCTGCCATCCATGAGTTCCACCAGCTGACGGCAGATGGAAAGCCCCAGCCCGGTCCCCCCGTATTTGCGGGAGGTGGAGGCATCAACCTGGGAAAAGCTCTGGAACAGCTTCTCCTGATCCTTTGGCTCGATTCCGATCCCCGTGTCACACACCAGGAAGAAGAGTTCCTGTGCGTCCCCGGTCTGTGCCGTCTTGATGACCTCCAGCGTGATCTTTCCCACACTGGTGAACTTCTGCGCATTGGACAACAGATTATTCAGCACCTGCACGATACGCAGTTCATCCCCCACCACATATTCCGGCACCCCGGGGGAAACCGTCACAAAAAAATCCAATCCCTTCTCTGTGATACGCCCCTTGTGGCTGGCCATCACGTAATCTATTGTGTTACGAATGGAAAACCGGGCCTGCTCCAGCTGAAACTTCCCCGCCTCCAGCTTGGAAAAATCCAGAATATTATTTATGATCTTGTTCATCTCCCCGCAGCAGCGTTCAATCAGCTGCAGCTTGCGGAGTTTCTCCTTCTCTGTCTCTAAGGGCAGCAACTCCCTCACCTGTCCCGAGATCCCGTTCACCGGCGTGCGCAGTTCATGAGTCACATTGGCCACAAACTCCGACTTAACCCTCATGGCATCCTGCGCCTCCTGCTTAACCTGTTCCAACTCATGGCTCAGGAATTCCTTTTCCAGCACATCGTTTGCCATGCAGAGATAGCTGCCGCCCTGTTCCTGCGGCAAAACCCTCATGTCCGTGGGAAAGCAGGTTTGATTTTTACGGTACGCCGTCATTCGGCAGGTTTCCATGCCAAATGGTTGGAGCGCCTTCCAGCCGCCGTCCGCCTTCTGGAAAGCCCCCGGAAAAACGGTGCCCACAAAAAGCCCTTCCAGCCCCTGGTCATATCCCAGCTTCTCTCTTGCCGCAGCATTGCCGTATGTAATCATTCCCTTGTCGTCAAATGCCAGAATGATCTCCAGCAGATCCTCAAAGGGACGCATATCCAAACTCTGTTGACACATAGAAAACCACCTCTGAATTCCCCACAAAAAACAACGAACCCCATATCGTGGTTCCGCTGTTTTTTGTATGGAAAGCATTAATTAGAAAAATCAAACATCTTAATCACTTCAACTATGTTGAAGAAGTCTTCCTTGGCCAGCTGGAAGCATTCAAGTACATCCGGGGAGAACTCCCCGCACTCGCCTCCAAGGATCATCTGATATGCCAGAGAATTGCCATAAACTCCCTTGTAAACCCTCTCGCTGACCAATGCGTCATACACGTCCACAATGGATACAATCTGCGCACTGATGGGGATCTGATCCCCCACCAGGTGGTCAGGATAGCCATTTCCGTCCCACCTCTCATGGTGCCAGCGGCAGATCTCATAGCAATAACGGTAGAATTCGTCCGTCTGTGTCTTGCGGAACTTATCCAAAATCTCGCAGCCGATGATGGGATGCGTCTTAATCACCTCGAACTCCTCCGGCGTCAGGCGCGCAGGCTTTAACAGGATTGCGTCCGGGATGCCGATCTTACCGATATCATGCAGCGCCGAAGCCCTGGCAATGGCATCTATCTGTGATTTTGTAAGGCCGTATTTGGGGAAGTACTTTTCCAGGTACTTCAGCAGTATCCTGGTAAAGTATTTGATACGGCGGATATGCTCTCCGGTCTCCGAACTTCTGAACTCCACCACGGAACTGAGCGCGTCAATCATAAACTCGTTATTGTCCTGGATCTTCTTCTGGTGCGCAAGAATCTGTATCTCCTGCTCCTTCAGGCGCACCTCCATATTGTGCTTGTTCTGGTATAACTCCACGATATTATTCGCCCTGCGCTTCACAATATCCGGATAGAAGGGCTTATGTATCACATCGGCAATGCCATAGGCATATGCCTTATCCTCGCTGTTTCTGACTGTCTCGCTGGTGATCAGTATCACGGGGAGATGCTGGATCATATCCTTGGATTTCATGTATTCCAATACGCCAAACCCATCCATCTGAGGCATGACAATGTCAAGCAGTACCAATACAAGATCCGGGTTCGCCTCAATCTGCCCTATGGCCTCCTGGCCGTTGCTGGCCTGGACAATGACATACTCATCCTGAAATAAGTTATCCAGTATGGCTCTGTTCACTTCCTCGTCGTCCACGATCAGGATCTTCTGCTTCTCCACCCTGGCCTTATTTACCTCTTCCTCTACAATCACAATCTTCTGCTCATCCATAGCGTCCTAATCCCCATGCATTCTGAAATCTGCCTATATTTTCCATCTGCGAAGCAACTCCCGCCGCCCGACAGGTTCAGGAACAATCTTATCATATCCACTGCGGAATGTCAATAATCCGTGCCTTATCTTTGCGGATAAACCAGCCTCACCGTCCATAAAAAGCTTAGTTTCCAATTAGTTCCATGAAGCGCCTGTAGGCTTCATCCAAGGCCGCCCTCTGCACGGCCACCTGGTCCGTGTCCACCTCGGAAGCCGTCTTGCCCCGGAGGAGTTCCGTCAGGGCTGACACCGGTTCGCAGACCGGGTCCAGGCCCAGATTGGCGCTCACCCCCTTGAGCGTATGCGCATACTTGAAAGCCTCCTCATAGTCCCCCCCGTCCAAGCTCTCCATCAGCCCCGCATAGTTCCGGTCATCCTTAAACTTCAGCAGGAACTTTGAAAATAACGCCTCGTTGCCCATGAAGCGATGCAGAGTGCCCTCCACATCCGCACCGTTCTCAATCAGCTTCTGTTTCAGTAATTCATCCATTGTCCTCCGTTCCTTTCTATAATAATATGATCAACAGGCAATTGTAAAACATTCTCTGAAAGAGAGTCGTGTAATCGCCTGTTATAAGATCTACAGGTTCCACATAGGGCTTGTCGGAAGAGAACCGATACAACCAATTCCGGAAAAACCCTCCCTGCCAGCACACAAAACCGGCAATATACATCTGGCCGTTTAGGGCATCCGGCCATTTGCCAGTACGGTATTACTTAAATTATATCGGAAAATAAAGTGCATTGCAAGAGAGTTGGCCGGCATTTTCCACACCCGGAAATATAGCCCCTATCCCGTCCATGACCGGAATCCCAAACGCCGCCAAAGCAAGGAAAACCCTGCGAAGCAGTCTACTTCGCAGGGTATGTAGAGAACACGTCCACTTTCGGAACCTCATAGTTTTCAACTCAACTAATAATTTATAATCAGAAAATACAGAAAGCTCCAAAAACCAATTGTCAAATTGCTAGTAATATTGTAAACTATAATCAAAGTAATCTACGAATTGCAACAAGACAAAGGAGCATCTATGAGAGACATGGAGGAAAGCAGGCTATTCAATCGGTATGTAAACAGAATGCGCAAAAAATACGGCATCTCCATGAGACAGGTCTGTGAGGGCCTGTGTAGTTTCCAGGAACTCTCTCTTCTTGAAAACGGCAGGCGACAGCCAAACAGGCTGCTGCAGGACGCCATAGTAGAAAGGTTGGGCGTAGACACGGAAGATTACGAGATTTTTTTAGGCGTTACAGAGTATAAACGCTGGGAGGTCCGGCAGCGAATCCTGCACTGCATCACCTGGGAGGAAACAGGGCGGGCGGATAGACTGTTGGAGGAATACTATACCGGATATGGGAAAGGGAATACCGCTATAGAGAGGAAACTGGAGAGACAGTTCTATCTAAGCATGCTGGCACAGATCCTGCGCTATGGCGGCGCATCCCGGGAAAAACTATGGGCCTTATTTGACGAGGCGGTCCGCCTGACCGTGCCTGCGCTGGAGCATAAGCCTATCTCCCAATTGACGCTTTCCATCAAAGAATTGAATTTGATTCTGGAAGCCGAGCAGTACCGCAGGGATGGGGCGCGGCTCTTGCGGTACAGGGAGATCCTGACATACATTGAGGGAGCCGGCCTAGACGGGCTCAGCATGGCCAAAATCTATCCCAAGGCTGTTTTCTTCCTCTGCCGGGAGCGGTTGACGACAGCCGTGGAAAAGCCGCTGCCCCTCTCGGAGATGGCCGGATTCCTTCAGCTCTGCAGCTGTGCCGTGGACATCCTGCGCAATAACAATCGAATGTACTTCCTCTGGGAGCTTCTGGATATGCGCGGGCAGCTTCTCAAGCAGATGGCAGAGCGCTATCGCCATCAGGGAGAGCCAAAGGCGGCTGACACTATGCGTGCGATGCATCGGGAAAATACAGGATGGAAAACGGTATTGGAACAGATCTATGCAGAATTTCAGGTGCCGAAGAAGACATTTGAATATTGCTATCTCTATGTGATGCAAGGGGTATCCTGCATCAACGATGTCATCAAAATCCGGCGTCAGATGCTGGGCATAACGCCGGGTGAGTTGTGCAATGGCATCTGCGACGTCAGAACCCTGCGGCGTATGGAGCATCGCTCGACAATGCCCCAACGGGCTATCGTTGAGCGCCTGTTTGCACGTCTGGGACTCTCCGGGGAATTCACACGGACGGAACTGGTTACAGATGACCCGGAGGCCAAGAGGTCGATGGAGAAGATGTGGGAGCGGGAAAACAATCAGCAATGGGAAGAGGCAGAGAATATATTAAAGCAGCTTAAGACGCAGGTCTCCATGGATATCCCCGGCAACAGACAGGCGCTGACGAGAAGAAATGTACTCTTCCATTGGAAAAAGGGAGTGTTGGGAAATGATGAGTATTGCAGATTGATGCGTGAGATATTGGAATTGACACTTCCATTTAAAGCTTTCCTGATAGAGGGGGAAAAATATCTGACTTATGAGGAACAGATCTGTATCCAGAATATGCTGCTGGGAATGGATAGAGACAGAGAAGAATATAAGATATGTATAGAACGTTTCGAGCAAATATACTGCTCCATTATAGGCAACGAATTGCAGGCCACATTTGCGGAAATCCTGGAATATATTGTAAGCTATATAGGAAGCGAACTTGGATACAGAGGCGAATATGACAAATCTGATCAGTACTCTGCGAATATTATACAAAACTGTCTCCGGCTCCGCAGAGTAAGGGCGATTTCCGAAAATTTATATAATCGTTGGCGGAACTACGCAGAGCGTGAACGCAAGGGCGTCCCGGCGAACAGGGCATTGTCTAACGAGGAAGAATTGAACAAGTGTATTTTACTCAGCAGACTGTGTAAATGCATAAACAATGAAATATTTTATTCCCGCAAGCTGGAGACAGCAATAAGGGACATGCCCCTGTGTTCTGAATGATGTTGCAGCATTTTTAACGTGCAGAGGATCTATGCATGAGTTGCTGCTCTCTTCTTCGTTAAGTGCAGTTCCCCAAAATGCTAAAATTGCAGCAGCAAGACAAAGTGGCTGCCTGAATAAATGTTTTCTCACAGTTAGATTATTTCTTTTAGTTTATATTAAAATTATTATAATGTAATAGAGCAATCAATACAGGATACAGGGTTGTTTGCAGAAGATTTTTGTAAACAACTCTGTCTCTTGTATATTATGTTAAAATAGCATATACTATATACGTAACGAAATGAAATCTCCAAAAGATTTTCATTGCAGCCTCTTTCATGCAAAGAGAGGATATTTACAGGAGGAAAAGATATGAAGACCAAAGTATTAAAAGCAGTTTATGGTGTGATGCTTTCGGCAGTGCTGGTAGTTACAACGGCGATTCCGGCGTTGGCGGTTTGCGGTATCAGCCACACTATTAAGGACGGGACTGTCACAAGGACATACATAAATGCTTCCGAGAGAAGTCATCAGGTCAAAGAGGTAACGACAGGGAAGTGTACTGATTGTGGTGAAACCGTTACGATAACAAATACATATACCGAATCCCATACCCCTGACGCAAACGGGAAATGCACGGCATGCCGTTATCAGGTGTGGCATCGTCCTTAATATTTTCAGGCGCTGTTTGCACTAAACCACAGGTCGGAAGGGAACGCCCTTCCGACCCCTAGTATAAGCAGATCGGAGGGAGTGGTCATGACATGGATAAGGCAATGGAATGTGAGGGGCCGCATACCCGCAGTAGTAATACTCGCATTTGCGTTGCTTCTGGCAGGATGCGGGCAGGAAGCGGCAGGGAGTGTTGAGCCGTCGGTCGGGAGTACAGGGGAATCCCGGGAGCAGACGGTATCTGCGGGTATCGAGGAACCGGAAACGGCAGACACTGCGGAAGAAACACCGGGGCGATTCCAATATGATGAGAAGCTGTTCGCCCTGGGACTGCCTGTCATCGAGGAAGACCAAGCCATGGCTGAGGGGAAGACCCTCCTGACGCTGCAGACGTCTTTGCCGAATTCCTGGCTGAAATATGCGATTGCAGGTTTCAATCGGCAGAGTACAGATTATTTCATCAGGCTTGAGGAGACCTACGGGGAAGACGTTAAGGATCGTCTGTCCGTGGAGATCATGGCGGGGCGAGGGCCGGATATCATTACCGGAAGCGTGATTGACGTCAGTGAAAGTATCCTGAAGAAAGGTGTCCTGGTGGATCTGGCACCGGGACTGGATGCCATGGGGATCACCGATGAAGAATACTTCCCCGCCGTCCGGGCGCTGCGCATGGAGGACGGGGTCTATGGAATACGTGCCCTGATCCAGCCACAAGGGTACTGGATCAGGGAATCGGTGCTGGGCAGCAGAGAACAGCCGGATATAGAGACTCTGGTGGAGAAACTCTATACCTATCCGGACCAGGAAGCGGTATGGCGGACCAATGCCCGTTCCGAGGTAATTCTGGAATATCTGCTGTCCGGCTCGGAAGACCTGTGGGGGATGATTGACTGGGAGAAAGGGACCTGTGATTTCTCCGGGGAATTGTTTGCCCGGATGCTTGAGATTGCAAAACGCTATGCGGACCCGGAGGGAAAGACCTGGGATGCAGAAGAGAGATGGCTGGTATTTTTTTACAGTCCCGTGCAGGATTCGCGCAAACAATTGGAAGACGAGGGAAAAGTAATTATCAACTATCTCTTTGACGATGGGAACTATCCCGCTTACGAGCGTATAGGCGAGGTACTGATGTTGAATGCAAATTCGAAGCATCAGGAGGGGGCCTGGGCATTCCTGGAATATCTTCTGGACGAGGAGGGACAATGCTATGCAGCAGGCATCACTTCCCTGGCAGTCAACAGGGAAATGTCCAAAAGTTGTTTTGAATATAATCTGAAACTACTTGCGGAAGGAAGGATGCAGACCACTGCGGATTTTACGCCGGAGGCAATCGAAGAACTCTATGTATTCACGGAGCAGGCTCACGATATGCCCCTGCGCACGAAGGAGATCCTTGATATTATATATGAGGAGTCTCATACATTCTGCGATGGACAGAAGCCTCTGGAAGAAGTATGCAGCGTCATCCAAAAGAGGGTGCAGATCTATATCAGCGAAACTATGTAGCCCTGTCCATAATTCAATACTACTATAGAACAGTAATTCCACTTGAGCCAAAGGCAGCCCAAGTGGAATTGCATATCTAAGCACTCATCCACACATTATTTTCTCCAAAAGAACATGAACAGGCACTATCTTAATTTCGTACTTTAATATACTTCAATGCGATCCAACCCGGTCCGAGAGGGCTGTCAGTGACCCGCATCCAATGGTAACCATCTTTGATCTGGTATTCTCCGCTTGTAACAACCCAAGCTCCGCTGGACTGGTAAAAAAGACCAATTCTTTCCCCTTGTAAGCCAGGCTCTCTTCTCAAGGCCACACCCTCTCCTATTACATCGCATGTCTTGTTCGCCATACTCGGATATACGCCATACGGAACGGCTGAACTTTCAACTGAAACGGACGCCTCATAATCCTGTGCAGGCAACTCCGCTGCAAAAGATGACAATGAGCAGGCCAACATCATGCCCAATGCTAAAGTAGTTGCTACAAAACGCTTTGTCTTTCTCATAAAAAACCTTCCTTTCTTACCGCAATATGCTCGTGTGGATGAAACGTACTTCCTGGATTGAGGATTTACGCAATTTTACTTAGCATTTTTACTTGCCAGAACTTGTCAGCGATGCCGTTCGAGTTTACTGCTAATTGTGAACTTAGTTACTCCCATAAACAAGGACACACTGACGATAAAAAACGTCATGCATATACTTCTTACCGCCATTTCCCACTTAAAATATAGTGCCAGGCCGAAGACAACTCCTTCTATTCCCAGAGCAATTCTGGTTCTCCTGCGATACACTTTATATTCAACCGCATCGAGTTTTTTTGATGGATTATCTACGGGAGCCATAACCCATATAACGCATCCAGCTACCAGGGCACATATTCCGTAAAATATCATTGTGTGTTCAAAGACGGCAGAAAACATAAATGCCATAATCAATATTACAGCTGATGCAAACAAACACCCTGTTTTAGTCGCCGCATGATACCCGCCTGCATTTTTTCTTAAAGGAAACAGCAGCAGCCACAGGAGCAGCGCTTCTCCGGCTTGCTTAAAACAAATTCCAACGGTCAGTGTCAAAACAATACCCAGCAGATTTCCTTCCAAACTCTCCAAGCCAAAACGGATAATTTCTCTTTCTTCATCCGTAATGATCCCTTCTTTGTAAATGGAGTCTGCCATACGATCCACCAACATCAGAACTTACGCAACTTTTTTACAGCCTGCGGCTCTTTGGGCTGAAAACCGATGCAAGGACATGTGGTGTTCGCTTCCATACGGGCAGATTTTTTTGCCAAATATGCGATGGTCTTCTTCACAGTAGTTGTTATTTTCTGCATTGCTTTCTCCCTCCTTCCGAAGATAACTCTACCACAAAAAAACTAATTGTGCCGTTTCTTGACATAATTGGTCTACATTTTAGCAAAAATTGGAAAGGCATGACCGAAATTTATAGCCATGCCTTTTAACTTCTATTCATTATATTGCATTTTCAACCCTTGACATATATAACATTAGTTTAACACTGAAAATGTCTCCTTTCGTCTGAATATCCATATTACCATTGTAGGATTCCGCAATCTTCTTAACACTTTTTAATCCTATACCGTGTTGCTCCTTTCTCTTTTTCGTTGTCAGGAAAATCTTGCTGCCATCTCTTTCTTCTTTTTCTGAAATTATTCCTGTCACAAAACTGTTATCTATTTGAATCTTCAGTACGCCTTTTTGTAATGCAATATAAACATTTAGATACTTTGTATCCGTCATCCTTGCTGCTTCTATTGCATTTTCCAACAAATTTCCAATCAGTATATTAAGGTCAAAGGAGTGCTTGATTTCTTCCGGAAGGATTACCTTTACAGAAACCGTCCCTAATTCCGCCTTTGCTTTCTGCAGCATATAGTTCAGGACGCTATCGATCTCCACATTTCCCGAGGAAACAATCTCTTTAGGATTATGAATAAAGTATTCCATACGGTCTATATAGTCCTGGATTTCTACTGCCCCATATTTGTTTGCCAGTAACTTCAGTTCATTCATATGATGTTTCATGTCGTGCCGTAATGCCTTCACCTTTTCTTCACTTTGTAAAATCACATCAAGTTGGTTTGCATAAATCTGCACTTGATTCTTAAGCATCTCCGTCTCATATTTTTGTGAGATAGATCGGAGCAACTGATTATACAGATAGAGCATAAAGAAGTTTATGACAAGCAGCCCTAAAGCCACCACGGCTATCCCCACTTCCTCACAACTATCCAAATAAATCAAGAGGCAAATGACTACTATGCTACATAGAGGTACCAGTATCAACGAAACATTCTGTGTCCGCTCCACATTCTTATGTATCGTAATGATTTTCCCTGCCAAAAGCAAGCATGCCAAAATCATAAATACAGATACCACTTCATAAATCTGATTAAATTTCTGCCCGTCCTCATACCGGATAAACAGCAAAGTCCCTGCCGCATCACAACCCATGTTAATCAAATAAATTGTACCTGACACAAATATATTCGTTTTAATCGACATTGTATATAGCCCTACGATTACGCTAACCCCAATCAAATTGCATACAATGTTAATCCACACTGTGTGAAATATCCAAAACAATGCTGTATTAATGACATAAAAACAGGCACATACAAAAATCACCTTACCTCTCTCTTGCACTGTTTTACCTAAAAAAACTTTCGCAAACCTGTAAATCAAATAGATACGCAAAAAATTGGTTGTAGCACAAATCATCAAGTCATACATGGCTATTCGTCCCTCAGTATTTTTTCCCTAACCTGTCTACGGTTTACTCTGCTGATTGTTAAAATCGTTCCATTAACTAATTCCACCATTTCATAGGTATACCGCATAACATATTCTTTATTAATCACATAAGATTGATGAATGATGATAAAGTCATCATTCAATCCTTTTACTATGTTTTTTAGTCTGCCATAAATTTCATAGGTTTCCTGCGATGTTACAATTCTTATCTTTTTCCCTATGCTTTCAAAATACATAATATCCCCCATGGCAAGATAGTAATATTCTTTTCCCTGCCGGAATTCAAACCTTTCATTTCTCTTTTTTATGATTTTAATTGCCATATCCATTGCATGATCAATATGCTCCTGCAAAATTGGTTTGACTAAAAAATCCGTAGGCTGTGTTTTAAACAGTTGTAAGGCATAAGATGCTTTTCCTGAAATATAGATTATCTGCAATACCATATTATCTAACTCATTCCTTATATAAGTGCCAACCTCTATCCCTGTTATTTTTATCAGTTCTATATCAAGAAATAGAATGTCCAAGTGATTGCCTTGCGCCAGATAGTCCTTTAACCCCTCTCCCGTGTACCAAACCTGCACCCCTATTTGTACTGTCTTTTTCTCAGCGTACCGTAATAACATATTTTCGATATATGTGCAAACATTTTGCCCATCATCACATATCCCTATATTATACATGCTACAC
>CAMWSA010000009.1 GCA_947176785.1 uncultured Lachnospiraceae bacterium | reverse complement strand
AAAAATATATGATTCAAAAAGAAGTTTTACATGGCGGAAGAAAAGGTAAAATATCAAAAGAAGAGGATAAAGTAATTCGTCCAGGAAATAAATGGACTTCGCATGTACAGTCATTTTTATCGTTTATGCATGAAAACGGGTTTAATAATATTCCTAAACCATATGGAATTAACGAATCTGGAATGGAAATGGTTTCTTTTGTGGATGGAACTGTTTATAATGACAGTTTACCAAATGAGATTCTAACAGATGAGATTTTGGTTGAAGTGGCAAAATTACTTCGCCGATATCATGATATTGGCGAAAAGTATGTTCATCAATTAACGGGAGAAGAAGTTTGGATGCTGCCCAAACAATTACCAGTAGAGGTTATGTGCCATGGGGATTTTGCACCTTATAACATAACTTTTGTTGGCGGGTGTGTGCATGGGATAATCGATTTTGATACATTACATCCAGGACCAAGAATTTGGGATGTTGCATATGCAGTATATAGATGGATTCCGTTTGTTTCACCGAAAAATCCTGATTATTGTTATAATTTAAATGAACAAATTCGTAGATTAAAGTTATTTGTAGGCACCTATGATTTAAAGAATAATGAAAGAGAACAGTTGCCCAATATGATAATTGAACGGGTAAATAGTCTTGTTGCATATATGAGAAATGAGGCAGATTCTGGAAATGAAGATGTTCGGAAAAATATAGAAGATGGACATTTGAATTTGTATTTGGATGATATTCAATATATAAAAGAGTCTCAAAAGAATATACTGGAAGGAATATTGTAGCCCGAAAATTAAGAGATTATATTGAGCTTGTTTTAAAAGAAGTATGAGATTGATTTTGTAAATAGTAAAAATAAGAGTTTATTTAAGGAAGGAATTATGTGTGATAGGAATAAGCTGGCAGTTATAGCGAGAGCAGAAGCTGAAAAGCCGTACAACGGAAAATTGAATAATTGTGCGCCCAATATACAGGATATCGTCACACTATTCCCAAAGTGGTCTGTGGACGAGGCTAATGGGCTTTGGTGTGCTGCATTTGTATATCATTGTGTCATATTAGCGGGATTTAAAATTCCTGCTCGTCCGAAAGAATCCTCTTGTTCTCTTGCAGGTTGCGTGGCTTGGGAAGAGTGGGCGCAAGCAGATAACCGTATTGAATACCATGGTGGGAATGGCGACGTCTTTAAGCCTGCGGCTGGAGATATTGTTCTTTTTGATAAGGTATTCAACAACACGGATCACGACCATATTGGAATCGTGCTTGAAAATCACGATGATTATATTGTAACTGCAGAGGGGAATGTTGAAAATGTTTCTCGTATTTTAGAACGTAAAAAGAACAGCCATATTCGTGCGTATATTCGTATCCCTGATAAATTTTCGTATTAGGACAACGTCACGTTAGCGAGGGAGATATAGTATTCAATCGAATTTCTCCTTAATGACCAGGTATACATGGTGCTAGCACCATGTAATAAAAGCGGATAAGGAGAAAATCATTTTGGCGCCAAAACGGTGCCAAGAAATCATGCAGCCGAACCACTACCGTCTTTAGCCGATAGTGGTTCAGTTGATGACGCGCTTGGTATTGTCCGGAACAAAAAAAGTTCAGTATTAAATCCCGAAATAGCTGCCGCGTGAGCGGCTTGGTACAATAAAAACTATAATTGGAAGTTTTTGGAGGAGTGTATTATGCAAGAGGGCAGACAGACGGATATGATATTTTCAGCATGGGATTATACAAGACCTGATTATACGGAAGTAAAGAAAAAAATAAACGACTGTAAAATCAAGATGCAGAACGCCATATCCTATCAGATGCTCCGCGATGCCTGGCTGGACGTGAAGAAAGAAATAGAATATATGGAATACCAAGAGGAGATTATCTATATACGCCATCTGTGTGGAATAGATTATCAATATAGTCTGGAGGAAATTGAAATACATAACAGGGAGGAGCCCCCAGTGTATGCGTTGCGCGATGAGTGTAATATGATAGCAGCGTCTTCCGGATACCGTAATGAATTGGAACAGGAATTTGGAAAACAGATTTTTGCGCATATTGATCAGCATAGGGCTGCGGATCATTCTGACAGTATGAGATTGCAGTCGGAAGAAGCCGCACTAAAAATGCAGTATAGAAAATTGATGGCAAAGGATAGACGAGATGATGAAGCGTTGTATCAAGTGTTCCGTAAGCTGATAGAGATCCGCTGTGAACTCGCAGACAGCCTTGGCTATAACAGCTATATAGACCTTGGATACCACATTCAGGCACGGTGGGATTATGGAATAAAAGAGATAACAGGCTTTCGCCGCGATATCCAAAAATATGTTACGCCCGCAGTGGCTGATATAAAAGCAAAGGGAATAGATTTTGGACAACCTCCTGCAATTGCCGGAGATTCGGAGGAGTTGGTTTCCGCTGTGGCCGCTATGTTTAAAGACCTGTCTTATGAAACGGGAAGCTATATTGAGGAGATGGTGCAGAAGAAGCTGTACGATCTGGAAACAAGGCCGAATAAGCGTAATATGCTGTTTACATGCTGTATGCTGCCATATGAGAGGCTTCCTTTCATTATCGGAAATTATACAGGCGATGGAATGGAAACAGGATATGTAGTCCATGAATTCGGTCACGGGTTTGCGTTTTACACTGCGGCGAGAAAACAGCCCCTATATGAATTGCATCGTTCTTCCCCTGCTGTGAATGAAATACATTCAAAAACAATGGAACACTTTATGTTTCCCTATTTGCATATGTTTGTTGGAGAACATAAAAGAGAGTATATACGAAATCATTTGATGCAGCAGCTTGAAAATCTGTCATATCGATGCGCCATAGATGAATTTGAACATCTGATGTATGACAGGAATATGACAAGAGTACAGCTTTGTGAATTGTGGGCAGATATCTCAAACAGATACATACCCTGGAACAGGATATCTCTGGAAGATATACAGCAGGGTAAATGTTGGCCACGCCAAACGCATATAGTTGAAAGTCCGTTTTATTATATACAATACGACATTGCGCAAATCAGCACTTATGAGTTTTATCTTAAGATGAAAAGCAACTATGAGCAGGCATGGTCAGACTATATGAGGCTGTGCAGCGAAGGGGGAAGTAAAGCCTATTCGGAATTATTGGAAACCGCCCATTTATCCAATCCATTTATCCAAAACACATTGGAGAATATCTGCCGCCCCGTTGTTGATGAGTTGTGCAGCCTTTTATAATCATATAACTCATAATGTAGGATGATGTGTAAAATGTATGCCAAGATGATATTGACCGAATAACTATATAAGGGTGTGGCTGGTTGCCCGTTGCTTTTTTATGATGACAAGGGGCGGCAGCATTTTTGCTGTCGTCCCCTGTCTGCCCAACCGGAAAACCGGGCGGAATGGGGTTTTGAGAGTTAAAAGCAGGGGGCTGTTACAGAAAGGATCTAGGTTATTGTGAAAGAATTCATGTGTACGATGACGCCGGGATTGGAAGAAATCGCAAAAGAGGAACTGCTGGACAGATTAAAGGATCCCGATATTTCAGAAATCAGCAGAGGCAAAATGTATTTTCGGGGAAATCATAATCTGGAGGAACTCTGTAAGCTATCATGTGTTGATAACATATATATAGTTGTATCCCGCTTATATATTGGATCGGGAAAAAAGGATTTAGGGGAATTAGACGAAAAAGTAAAAAAGCTGGATTTTTCGGTAGCAGAACAATTATTAGGCATTAAGGAGAAACCCAAAATAATTGTAAGTGCAAGTAAAAAAGGTAAACATAGCTATTCACGTTTTGATTTGTCGAATCATGTTACGGAGTTGTTAGTAAAAACAAAAAAATTTGAAGCAGGTGACATCAGGGATCACAATTTTCCTATACGACTTGATTTGAATCAAAATGAATGTGTCTTTTCCGTGCAATTGACAAAATCTGATTTTAGATTTCGGGGCAGCAATTATGAATACATGCCGGGAGGGATTCGTCCGACAATCGCAAGTGCGCTGATTAGAATTAGCAAGCCGGATAAAGCGGACGTTTTTTATGACCCTTTTTGTGGAGCGGGTACAATCCCCAGAGAACGTTCATATATGCAGAGCCGAAGAATCCTAGCCAGCGATATCAATCCGGCAGCTGTAGCCTGCGCAAAACACAATCTACCGGAGCATATAAAGGTCTTCCAGTGCGATGCCCGTGATCTGAAAGTAAAAGACCGCAGCATTGATGTGATAGTATCCAATATACCCTGGGGAAAACAAATCGAGGTTGAAAATATCACTGATTTATACACGGATTTTTTTCGGGAAGCAGGGCGGGTGCTTAAGGACAAAGGAAGAATCGTGATTCTTACGGACAGGGAAGAAATTGTGGAATGCGCGGAAACAACGGGATTCAGTATATCGAAGGAGACAACCATCAGTCTTCATGGCATATTGGCGGGGATATATTTTATTCAAAAGGCGGTATAATGTTGAATCCTCCGTGAATATGACTCAACCGATGGTTGCCCAAAAGAACTCCCTGGTTGGTGGAAATATGCTCTATTTTTTTGTACAATAGAAGCCTGGAAGGGAGGTGCCAAAGAAATGAAGCTGTCAGAGAAGATCATCGAACTGCGGAAAGCAAGCGGAATGCCCCGGGACAATGCCATATCTTGAGTATCGCCCATGTGTGTTGTCCGGGGAGCTGCGGAACTTAAAATTAGGAGGATACAGATGAGAGTATTATTGACATCAGCCGGGTTGGAAACGGAAGGGATGCGGAGGCTTTCCATAAAAAGAGTGCAATTCCCCATAGATAATATCTTCAGTCTGTGGTACAATGGGTAAAATGCTTTGTTCGGTTGAGCGGGGTGTGTGCCCCGCAATAAAATATAAAGGAGCAAATGCCATGAATGTCATTGTTATCGGAGGCGTTGCCGCCGGCACAAAAACTGCCGCGAAGCTGATGCGTCAGGACCGCGGCGCAAAGGTCACAGTCTATACCAGGAGTAAGGACATCTCCTATGCCGGCTGCGGCCTGCCTTATTATGTGGGAGGGAGTATCGAGACCCGGGAAGAATTGATTGTCAATACGCCGGAAAAGTATGCCGTTCTGACCGGTGTGGAAGTCAGAACGGAGATGGAGGCCGTGGCCCTGGACGCGGCAGCCAAAAACGTCAGCTTTGCAAACGGCGAAACCGTTTCCTATGACAAGCTGGTGATCGCCACAGGTGCCGTTCCGTTTGTACCGGAGGTGGCGGGCACCGGTCTGCCGGGCGTATTCACCATGCGCACACCGGACAATGCCATTGGTCTTCGCGCTTATATGGAAAACAACCACTGTCGCAGCGCCGTGGTGGTGGGCGGCGGATTTATCGGGTTGGAGATTGCGGAGAACCTGCTGTCCAGAGGGCTGAAGGTCACCGTTGTGGATATGGCGGATCAAGTTATGCCCAACCTGTTTGATGGGGAGATGGCCGCCTACATCCGCCGCCAGCTGCAGGCCAGAGGCATCCGCATTGTCACCGGGGCCGCTTTGGAGGAGGTACTTGGGGAGGAGAAGGCGGCGGGCATCCGCACCAGTGCAGGCGTTTTTGAGGGCGATCTGGTGGTGCTTGCCATCGGCGTCCGTCCCGCCACCGGTTTTCTGGCGGAGTCGGGGCTGGAGATGAACCGGGGAGCCATCGTGGTAGATGATCGTCAAAGGACAAACTTAAAAGATGTGTATGCCGTGGGCGACTGTGCGCAGGTATACAACCGCATCACCGGAAAGGGCCAGTGGTCCGCCATGGGTTCCACCGCCAACATTACCGGGCGCTGCCTCGCCAGAAATCTGACCGGGGAGGACGACGTCTACGGCGGCTGTCTGGGCACCGGTGTGGTGAAGCTGGCAGGCGATCTGAACGCCGGACGCACCGGCCTGACCGAAGCCCAGGCAAAGGAAGCCGGCTATGATGTGGTCACTGTCACCTGCGTCACGGATGACAAGGCGCACTATTATTCCGATGCCTCCACCTTTGTCACCAAACTGATTGCCGACAAAAATACCCATAAGCTGCTGGGCATTCAGGTGCTGGGCGCAGGCGCAGTGGACAAAATGGTGGACATTGCCGTCACCGGCATCGCCATGGGTGCGGTCGTTGAGGATTTTGACACGCTGGATTTTGCCTATGCGCCCCCCTTCTCCACCGCCATCCATCCCTTCGTGCAGGCATGTTATATATTGGAAAACAAAATGGCAGGGGCCTTTGAGACTTTTACGCCTGCCGAGTACGCCGCAGGAGGGGCCAGGGACTATCGTGTCATTGACGCTCATCCCGCAGCCGCCATTCCCGGCGCGAAATGGATCGACCTGGGCAAGGTTACCGCGCCTCTGGAGGGCATCGGGAGGGAGGAAAAGCTGCTGCTGGTATGTGCCAAGGGCAAGCGCGGTTATTTCCTGCAAAACCGGCTGAAGGCACTGGGCTATACCAACACCCGCGTGCTGGAGGGCGGTGCCTTTATCAACCAGGTCAAGGTGCAGTTTGCGGGGGGCGTTCTGCCACCCGAGGAGATCAAAAGGGTCAAGGCATTGGGCTGTCTGCAGGATAAGCGCTATCCGGACGTTTTCAATGTCCGTGTCATCACCCGCAACGGCAAGATCACTGCCGCGGAGCATCGAAGCATCGCTGAGGCTTCCGAGCGCTTCGGATCGGGGGCCGTCACCATGACCACCCGCCTGACGCTGGAGATTCAAGGGGTTAAGCATGAGAATATCCAGCCGTTGATTGACTTTTTGGGGGAGCATGGTCTGTCCACCGGCGGCACAGGCTCGCTGGTGCGCCCCGTGGTCTCCTGTAAGGGTACCACCTGTCAGTACGGTCTGATAGACACCTATGGTTTATCCGAAAAACTGCATGAGCGGTTCTATGTGGGGTATCACGGCGTAACATTGCCCCACAAGTTCAAGATTGCCGTGGGCGGCTGCCCTAACAACTGCGTCAAACCAGACTTAAACGATCTGGGCATTGTCGGCCAGCGCGTTCCCATGGCGGATCTTTCCAAATGCCGGGGCTGCAGGAAGTGCCAGGTTGAGGAGAACTGCCCCGTGAAGGTCGCCAGGGTAGCCGACGGCAGGCTTCAAATAGATCCCGATGCCTGTAACAACTGCGGCCGCTGCAAGGGCAAATGTCCCTTTGGCGCGCTGGAGGAGTACAGAGAGGGCTTCAAGATCTATATCGGCGGCCGCTGGGGCAAGAAGGTTGCACACGGCATTCCGCT
This sequence comes from uncultured Lachnospiraceae bacterium, assembly GCA_947176785.1. Classification (GTDB taxonomy): domain Bacteria; phylum Bacillota; class Clostridia; order Lachnospirales; family Lachnospiraceae; genus Acetatifactor. The sequence continues at coordinate 18,949 of CAMWSA010000009.1, read as the reverse complement.
GACTAAGATATTTGAAAGCGAGGAAGAAGTGCTGGAGGTGGTGGAGAGGGCGATTCTTCTGTTCCGCGACGAGGGCATCTCCGGAGAACGGTTTGCGGATACTGTCAGCCGCCTGGGCTTTGACTATGTAAACGGAAAGCTGCTCTCTGACACCATTGACAAGGATGCCATTCTGCAGAAGAAGGTGAAGGGCGGCGCAACCTGCTGATCAGGCTTCCTGTAAAAGTATGCCAGGCATGGTGCTGGAAGCCTGGAGATTCCCGGAGACTATTATGGATTATAAGGAGGAGCGGTTATATGATTCACTGGCTACACCAAGAAGACGGATTTTGTGAAGGAAGCTTCAAAAGCGAATTTTTCCGAGATGATGAAAATGGCGATGAGTTGAGCGTTTATGTTAAAAGCCCCAATTTGACAGAATGTGCTGAAAAATGCGTTGAGGCATTTAACAAACTGGCCGGGTCTGAGATAGACGAAATCTGTAAGAAAATCATAGGCTGTGCAAAGGAAAGCGGTATAAACGGAGAATTTGAATTACCTGCTCTTGACAGTGCCCTTGATATTTTAAATTACTGCTGGTTTACAGCAGTATATGTAAATATGTTAAATAAAGAAGATGAAATAGCCTATGTTGTTGAGGGTGAGGGGGATTGGGGCGATTCAATTGGCTTTGCTGTAATAAAGGATAAAGTGATTTACGTTGGTACGGATTACTTTGATTACATGAAGGACGGAGAGTAAAGCATAGCTTGCGGAGTTGTCAAATCAGTCTACGCATCTATACATATATGAGACTATGGAGTTGGTTTAGTATATGATATATCGGGGACATTTTCTGAAAAGGGAGTATATTTTTAAGGGGCGGCGTGACCGAAGTCATGCCGCCTTCCCTGTTATGACGGGAATACGGCGGCTTATTTGGGAAAGCAAGTGGTAGCAAATTCTTCGTGATTTGACAAAACGGCGTACTTTTGCTATAATTCCACCATTGAGATGGATCTGCCGGATCGCATAAGACGATGAAGGGCTTTGAAACGATTTCTCTAACGGTTTGCTGAAGGGGAATCTATGCCCTTTTGGTCATTGCGGTCTTATTTATTTTGGCTCTGAACGGCAAGCCTGGAAGCGCACCCATGGATATATGGACGCCCTGAAGCGGCCACATGTTCGTCATCGTCCAGGTGTGTTTGCAGGGGCCATGCGGAACTCTATACAGCAGGGCTCCGGAATGCATACTGACGGATATGTGAACGCCCTGAAACGGCCACATATTCATCACTGTCCTTGTGTGCTTGCAGAGGCCATGCGGAACTTCTACCAGAAAGGAAATGCCCGTGAAAAATTGTATTTGTCTGGTTCTGTTATGCTGTTTCTCGCTTCTGGCTGCCTGCGGCAGCAGGACTGCCGGGCCGCTGCCCGCCGAAACGGTTTCGGAGACGGCGGTGACTTTTACGGACGATCTGGGCCGTCAGGTGACGGCAGATCACCCCCAGCGGGTGGTCTGCCTGATTGGCAGCTTTGCGGATATCTGGTATCTGGCCGGCGGGGTGGAGCAAATTGTAGCAACGACGGATGCCGCCTGGACTTACTTCGATTTGCCCCTGGGGGAGGATGTGATCAATCTGGGGGCTGCAAAGGAGTTGAACATGGAGAAGCTGATTGCCTGTAACCCGGATCTTGTCCTGGCAAGCTGCGGAACTGACCGGAATACGGAACTGGAGTCCGCCTTTAATGAGATGGGGATTAATGCAGCGTATTTTTCCGTCAACACCTTTGAGGATTATCTGCGGATGCTGAAGACCTGCACGGAGATCACCGGGTATCCCGAAAACTATGAAATTTACGGAACCGCAGTCCTGGCACAGGTGGAGGAAGTTCTTGCAAGGGCCGACGGTTCGCACCCCAGCGTTTTGTATATCCGGGCCACCGGAAGCAGCTGTAAGGTAAAAAACAGCCAGGGGAGCGTGCTGGGAGAGATGCTTGCCGCTTTGGGCTGCGAGAATATTGCGGACAGGGAGGGCAGTATTTTGGAACAGCTCAGCATGGAAGTGATTCTGGAGAGCGATCCGGAGTATATCTTTGTGGTACTGCAAAGCGCAGATCCGGCGGATGCGCAGGAGGTCTTGGAAACAACGCTGCTGCGAAATCCTGCCTGGGATTCTCTGACGGCTATAAAGGAAGGGCGTTATTATGTGATGGATCAGCTGCTTTACAATTTGAAACCGAATGAACGATGGGGGGAAGCCTATGAGAAGCTTGCGGATATTCTCTACCCGGCACAGTGACGGCATTTTATGGGTCGGGTTGTGCGTCCTGACCCTGGCGGCAGCGGCGCTCAGCCTGTGGACAGGGGCGGTGAAGCTGGGGCCGGCGCAGGTGTTTGATGCGCTGACCGGGCGGGATGCCGCTTCAACCGCTGCCCGAATCGTACTTTACAGCCGTCTGCCCCGCACCTGCGGGGCGATGCTGGCAGGGGCGGCTTTGGCGGTTTCCGGTTCGGTCATTCAGACGGTTCTGGATAATCCCCTTGCGTCGCCCGGTGTCATCGGCGTCAATTCCGGCGCAGGGCTTGCGGTAGCGCTGGTCTGTGCCGCCGCGCCGCTGGCGCAGCGGTATGCGCCCCTTGTGGCATTTGGCGGGGCATTGGCAGGGGTTCTTCTGGTGGCGGGACTGTCCCGGCACACCGGCGCTTCCCGTATGACCGTGATTCTTGCGGGGGTTGCCGTTTCGGCACTGTTTAGTGCCGGCATCGACACGGCGGTCACGCTGGTGCCGGATGCGCTTAGCGGCGTCACAGATTTCCGGATCGGCGGTTTTACGGGGGTTACCATGGCGCAGCTTGCCCCTGCCGCAGGGCTTATTTTTGTCAGCTTGGGAGTTGCCCTCTCCCTCTCTCAGCAGATGGATATCCTTGCACTGGGCAGTGATACGGCTCAAAGCCTGGGGCTTTCCGTGAGATCGGTGCGCTTTATCCTGCTGGTTCTGGCGGCGGCCCTGGCGGGGGCGGCCGTGAGCTTTTGCGGGCTGATGAGCTTTGTGGGGCTGATTGTCCCCCATACCATGCGGCGGCTATTGGGAGAGAGGAGTTTTTCGCTGATGGTTTCCTCCGCCTTGGGGGGCGCATTTTTTGTGACGGTGTGCGATCTGTTGGCGAGAGTGCTGTTTTCGCCCTTTGAACTGCCGGTGGGCATTATACTGGCGTTTGCAGGGGCCCCCTTCTTCTTATGGCTCCTGTTTAAGCAGAGAGGAGTGCGCACATGATCCGGCTGAACCGGCTCTGCGCCGGGTATTTCGGAAAAACCGTCCTACGGGAGGCCACCATGGAATTTTTGCCGGGCAAAGTCACTGTTCTGCTGGGGCCTAACGGCAGCGGAAAATCCACGCTGCTGAAAGCGGCGCTGGGGCTGGTGCCGCCCATGGCCGGTGAGGTTTTGTATGACGGTGTGGATATCCGTCGGTTAAAACGCAGACAGATTGCCCAAAAGGCGGCGTTTTTGACCCAGAGCAGAAACACTCCCTCCATCCAGGCGCTGCGGATGGTACTGCACGGGCGGTTTCCTTATCTGACCTATCCCAGACGCTACGGCGGCCAGGACTATGCTATTGCCCGCAGTGCCATGGATGTCACGGGAAGCCGGCAGCACGAAGATACCAATGTCGCCCAGCTCAGCGGCGGCCAGCGCCAGGGCGTGTATCTGGCTATGGCCCTGGCGCAGGATACCCCCACCCTTTTTATGGATGAACCCACCACTTATCTGGATATCAGCCGTCAGTTCGAAATGATGCAGACCGCCCGGTCCCTGGCCAGGGAAGGAAAAGCGGTGGTACTGGTATTGCATGACATATGTCTGGCGCTGCGGGAGGCGGACCGCATTGCGGTGTTTCAGGAGGGCAGGCTGCTCTGCCTGGATGAGCCGGATGCCGTCTACCAAAGCGGCGTGCTGGAACAGGTATTCGGGGTGGGGGTATACCGTGTGAATACCCCTCACGGCACGCAGTATTACTGCGCCCCGCAGCAGATTCCCGGCCAGCGCCCTGAGAAATGTTCGGACACTTAAAGCAACCGGATACATATTCCAGGCTGCGAGCGCCCCCTTTTATGAAAAATGAACAGCCTCCCGGAAGCTCCAGGCCATTTTTTGTATACGCACCAGCCGTTTGGAGGGAATATTTTATGCATGCCCTGTATAGTGTCTCATTGAAATTCACATATACCGAAATCATTTGGATTTCACGTTTTATGCCCGGTTTATCCGGGTTCGGCTAAAAGGAGTAAGGAATGCCCTGTTTTCCCATATTTATCGACTTAAATAACAAACCTGTCCTGATCGTGGGCGGCGGGGCCGTTGCGCTGCGCAAGCTGCAAAAGCTGATGCCTTACGGCGTGCAGCCAACGGTGGTGGCACCGCATATTCTGCCTGAACTGGCGGCCCATCCCGGTGTGAAGCTGCGTCTGCGTAGTTTCAGCGATTCCGATCTGCGTCCGCGTCCTGCACTGGTCATTGCCGCCACGGACGATAAGGAGGTAAACCGTCATGTTTCTGCACTCTGCCAAAAGCGCCATATCCCGGTGAATGTGGCGGATGCTCCGGCGCTGTGCAGCTTCCTGTTCCCGGCGTTGGTGCGGCAGGGGGCTTTCTCGGCGGGAATCTCCACCGGCGGAGCAAGCCCCACTGCGGCAGCCTATTTCAAGGAGCGGCTGCGGGAATTACTGCCCGAAGGGCTGGAGGGGCTTCTTGCCTGGCTGGAAGCCCTGCGCCCGTGGCTGAAAGCCGCCATACCGGAACAGCGCAAGCGGGGGGCGGCTTTCCGAAGGCTATTCGAAGCCTGCATGGAGAAGGGCGGGCCTCTGACGCGGGAGGAGACAGAGAAATATATTGCCGGCGCATCGCCGGGCAGCGTTGCGCTGGTGGGAGCGGGCTGCGGTAAGGCGGATCTGATCACCCTGCGGGGATTGCGGCTGCTTAGGCAGTGCCAGGCGGTGGTGTACGATGACCTGATTGATCCGGCATTGCCGGATGCGGCACCGGAATCGGCACTGCGGCTTTATATGGGAAAGAGAAGCGGAGGGCACGCTGCGTCACAGGCGGAAATCAACCAAAAGCTCATTGATCTGGCTCGCTCCGGTCTGCGGGTGGTGCGCCTGAAGGGCGGCGATCCCTACCTTTTTGGCCGGGGCGGTGAGGAGATGCTGGCGCTGAAGGCCGCCGGAATTCCCTGTCAGGAGGTTCCGGGCATTCCCTCCGCCATCGGGATAGCGGCTGAAGCGGGAATTCCCGTGACCCACCGGGGGGTAAGCCGGGGCGTGCATATTGTCACAGCCCATACCGCCGACACGCCGGACGGTCTGCCGGAGGATTTTGATATGCTGGCAAAGCTGTCGGGCACGTTGGTATTTTTGATGGGGCTGGAGCGGCTGTCGGTTATCACCGCCCGTCTGATAGCGGCCGGAAAGGACGGAAACACGCCGGGAGCGGTGATCTCCGGCGGCAACGCGCCAAACCCGGCCCTGGTCCGGGCACCGTTGTCCCAACTGGAGCAGGCGGCAAAAGACGCCGGTGTGGCCGCGCCGGCAATTATCCTCATCGGTGATGTGGCAGCCCTGGATCTGTCCGCAGGGAGCCAGTCGGCTATGGAGTTGTCCGCAGGGAACCAGTCCGCTGCGGGTCTGCTCAAGGGGCGGAGGATCGGCGTTACCGGTACCCGGGAGGTGGCGGCGAAACAGTTATACGCACTGCAGGCCCTTGGCGCAGAGGCGGTATGGGTGCTGCGCTTAAGAGTGAGGGAACTGCCCCTGGGACTTGATTTGCGGAGTCTGGAGGAGCGCTCCGGCTGGATGGTGTTTACCAGCGCCAACGGGGTCAGGAGCTTTTTTGGGCGGATGGAACAGAAAAAGATGGTGCTGCATTCTCTGGAAAAGTGGAAATTTGCAGTCATCGGTGCCGCCACCGGCGCGGCGCTGGCACAGTACGGCATTCAGGCCGATCTGTGCCCGAAGACCTTTACAAGCCAGGCTTTGGCCGCCGGGATTGGGGCGGAGGCCAAGCCCGGGGAAGCGATTATTTTGCTCCGCTCGACGGCTGCCTCTCCGGTTTTGCCGGAGGCGCTGCGCAGGGAGGGCTTTGCAGTGGAAGACCTCTCGATTTACGAGGTGGAGAGGGAATCCGGCACCGACCTGCTCCCGGTGCTGGATTATCTCACTTTTTCCAGCGCAGGCGGCGTGAAGCTGTTTTTTGAGCAGTATGGGGAAATCCCGGCGGGAACCCGCTGTGTCTGCATCGGCGGTGTTACCGCCCGGACTTTGTCCCGGTATACGGAGGAATCATTTTTGACGTCCAGGGAGATCTCGGCGGAGGGGATTGTCGAAGCTATTTTGCTTGATCAAAAGTAACTCGTAAAATACCTGCGCATAACATGCCTGAATATCCAGGGCGTATATCATAGAACCTTCAACACAGAGGAAAAATAGAAGTTCCCTCTCTTGGGTGCCTATATATTGGACTCTGGTTTTTGCGAAGGTATTACATTATCTTTAGAAGGCAATAATTCATAAAATTTTGAGACTAATTTGTACACATGGCTTCCCAACTCCTGCGGCCAACGTTCAGTAGGCGAGGAGCGAGGAATAAAATGAAAAGGGCACAATTCCCCCTGGATAATATATGTGGACTATGATATAATTACTACTCTGATGCGTCAGGTTCCCGTTGAGATATTTGAAAGTGCAATATAATGGGCCAGCCTGCGATGCGAGGAAAGGGGTAGTTATGTCACAAGACAAAATTACATGGTCGTCTTTTTTGAAACTGATGATGACCATTGCGCTCCCGGTGGCGTTACAGAATTTATTGTCCACCACCGCCGGGATGGTGGATACGATTATGATCGGCAGCATGGGAGAGTTGGCGGTGGCGGCGGTGGGGATCTGTTCTCAGATCAGTTCCCTGTTTTTCTCCTGCTACTGGGGCTTCGCAGGGGGAGCCATGCTGTTCTTTGCCCAATATTGGGGGGCTAAGAACGAGAGGGGTATTAACCAGACCTTTGGTGTGACCTTTCTTTTTATGACCGTCGTGGGGGCGGTGTTCTCTGTGACAGCCGTCACAAATCCGGAGTTCATGCTGGGGATTTATACGGATAAGGAGCATATTATACAGATGGGGGCTCCCTATATCCGCATTGTGGGTTTCGCCTATCCCTTGCAGGTGTTCGCCGTGCTGGTGAGTTTTTTCATGCGGGCTACGGAGCGGGTGAAGGCACCGCTTTTTTGCTCTGTCGCGTCGCTGGCAGTGAACTTTGCGCTGAATTTTGTCCTGATATACGGGCGCTTTGGCGCGCCCAGGATGGGGGTGGCCGGTGCCGCCGTGGGTACGTTGGCCTCGGGTATCGTGAACCTGCTTCTGCTGGTGGTCTTTCTGCTGGCCTCCAAGTGCGAGATCCGGCTGCGCCTGCGGGAAATGTTTGGTTTTCAGAAGGAATTTTTCGGAGCCTATCTCTCCAAATGCCTGCCGATATTGGCAAATGAGATGCTCTATGGCGTGGGGCAGATGATTATCAATATCGTAATAGGCCATCAGGACGAGTCAGCCATCGCGGCCATGGCGGCATTCCGTGTCTGTGAAGGCTTTGTGTATGCCTTTTTTGGCGGGCTGTCCAATGCGGCCAGCGTGATCATCGGCAAGGAAGTGGGTTCCGGGCATCTGCCCAACGCATATAATTACTGCCGTAAATCCTCCCTGTTCTGCCCGATGGTAACCTTTGGCGTGGTGGGCATAATCACTCTGCTTAACCGTTCGATTCTGGGACTTTTCGGGCTGGGAGCCGCAGCCATGGACTACGGGAAATACATGCTGCTGATCTATCTGCTGTTTGGCACGATACGAACCTGCAATTATATTATGAACGAATCTTACAGGGCCGGCGGCGAGGCAGTGTTCGGCACGGTGCTGGAGGTGGGGTGTCTGTTTACCATCAGTGTGCCGGCCACCTGGATTGCGGGCATGGTGTTAAGGCTTCCCTTCCTGGCAGTGTTCGCCTTTGTGTATACGGACGAGATCATCAGGCTGCTGGTGGAGACCAGGTATACGGCCTCCGGCAGATGGGTTAAGCCGGTGACGGAGCAGGGGGCCAGGGCTCTGCCGGAGTTTCGGGAGTGGCTCAGGACAAGGCGGAGAGTTTCCGGGCGGCTGCGGCGGGCGGATTTTACAGAGTAGATAAAAAAGGAACCCAGACAGCAAAAATGCAGGTTGTCTGAGTTCCTTTTCCTTTTCAGGGATTGTTTATTTTACAGTTACAGAAGTGATGTGGGGATTCACGCCGTTGTACCAGTACAGGAATCCCTCCATATCCACGGTCTGACCGATCTCCAGAGCCTTCACAGCCTGATAAACCTCCGTGTCGGCACCGCACAGATAGGACTCCACAGTGAAGGTGTATGTATTGCCGTTTAAGGAGACATTGAAATAGAGATCACTGCCTTCCTCGCCGGAGCCGTCCCAGTTGTACATGAATGCAGAGCCGTTGCCCGCATCCTCCACGGTCATGCCCTTGAAGCTCACGAACTTGTTCTGGTGTGCTATCAAATCATCCGTGCCCAGCAGGGAGGTTACGTCCAAGGCAGAAGCCACATAATTTCCCTCCAGGATCTCAAAGGTGGCGTCGATAATCTCCACCTCGCCAGACCACTCGGTCTTGTAACCTGTAACCTTGATTTTGGTACCCGGGGTCAGCTTGGCGTAATCTTCCTCGGAACATGCCATGTTGTACAGGAAGTAAGCGCCTTCCTTGTCCTGGGCATATACGGTGGCCTGGTTCTCCCACCAGGACTGCTTTGCCTGTACATAAGCCTCGATTACCACCTGGGTGTCCAGGGCGGCAGCCTCATATTCGGCATAGGTCATCACGCCTTCGGATTTCTCATCCTGATCCGGTTCTCCGTTGCCGCAGCCGGTCAGTGCCAGCACCAAAGCCAGTGCCAGAGTTGCAATAAAACCTTTTTTCATAAGTCTCTCCTCTTTTCTGATATCTTATACGGTTTTCAGTAACCAATGCTATTATACCTCAAAACGCCGATAAATCAATGGTGATTCTGCCTTTTTTTACGGTTTTTCGCTGCCCCATGTGCTACATATGCACCAATCAGCAGCCAGGTGATCCCAAGTCCGGCCAGCAGAGCCGCCGCCATGGGGGGCAGGGGCCCCAGGTCTTTTTTATCCGAAGTGGCCTGCATGGTAGCTTGAAGGCGGTACATGGAGGTCACATTTTCATAGAGCTTATCCATGTAAGCGCTGTCGATGGTTTCTTTCCGGTTGACTGATTTGGTCACGCTCTCAATCATCTGACCTGCCGCGTCCCGCAGGGAGGCGGAGCCATTGAACACCGGTGTCACAAAAGTGTCTTCCACATGGGTGAGCAGCAGCTGAGAGGCCCTGATCTTTATGTCATAATAGGTGTCATTGTCCTGGCCGCTGCGGCTCAGATAGTCCTGGTACCGGGCGCTGTTCTGAGCCATGGAAGTGACGGGGACATAGCCTTCCGTCTCTGCATAGGCGATTTGGACCTCATTGGTGAGCAGGTATTGGGCAAAGAGCCAGGATGCCAGCACTTCCTGGTGATCCGGCTTGTTGAAGACGCAGACGGAGGGCCCCTGGGAGATCATCCGGGGGGTGTCCGGGTCAAACTGGGGGATGGGATAGACCTCCGTCTCAAACTCCACCAGCGCTTCCTCACTGATATCCGACAGGGGGGCATGGGTACCCATCCAGGTGGCTCCGGCGGTGGAGTCAATGGCGAAGATGCACTGGCCCGCATTCAGGAAGTTGGCCGGGTAGCTGGAGATCTTGAAGGTGGAAAAGGCACCGGTTTTTGCATGCTCCGCCACGGTGTACAAAAGTTCCCTGGTGGTGTCGTTGAAGATTTGGATCTCCCCCTGGGCGGTGGAATATCCGGCCCCCTTCTGCTCCAGCATCTGGATCATCATGTTGTCCGTGGATTTGTAGATAAAGGGGATCATGACCTTCTGCCCATTGACCAGATAAGTTCCGTCGCCGTCTCTGGCGGTGGCGGCTTCAGCCACTTCCCATACAAAATCCCAGGTCAGCACTTCCGGCAGCGTAAAGCCCAGGGCTTCCACATAGGTCCTGTTTACATAGCAGGCTTCTGTGGAGCGCATGTAGGGAATGGCGTAGTAATGCTCGTTAAAGGCGCATTCCTCTAAGAACTGAGGGATGATCTCCGCCTGGGCAGGCCCTTCAAAGCGAAGCTCGCTGCCCCCAAGCCCGTAGCGCGGGTCTGCAAAAAGTTCTTCCAGGGGCACCACAATGTTGACCCCGGTCAGATAGGTGGCGATATGATCAGGGTAGGTGATGCACACATTGGGGGTGGTGCCGGTAGAGATATTGGTGATCACGTCGTTGTAGATCCTGCCGTAGTCCGTGTACAGCCGCAGATTCACCGTGATATTGGGGTATAATTCGTGAAAGTCCGAAATGGCTTTTTTATAGATGTCCGTCTGGGTCTTGTTGGTATCGTTCTTGGCCCAGAAAGTGATCTCATAGTCCCGGGAGGTGTCAAAGTCCTCCGGTATCCGGAAAGCCTCCATTCCCCTGGAGCCGTGGCAGCCGCTCAGGGTGAGCAGCGCCGCCAGCAGAGTGAGCAGCGGCAGCAGCCGGGGCCGCAATTTTCTGTTATTTTTCTTCATAATGTCCTCTTCCCTGCAAGCCCTGCGTTTGGTTTGGGACAAACTCCAGATTTGCCTGCATTATTTCTATATGAACCTGATAAAATGAAGTACAAATTACCCTTTGGTGCCCCCCCGCGCCACGCCGGCCATGACCTTCCGGCGGAAGACCAGAAACAGCACGATCAGGGGCACGGAGATCACCACCACAGCGGCCATCATGGCGGGAATATTCTCTCTGCCGAAGCCGTTTTCCCGAATTTCCTGGATGCCGTTGGAGACCAGGTAGTAGTCGGGATTGTCGGTGATCAGCCTGGGCCATACATAGGAGTTCCAGCACTCAATGATCTTCAGGATGATGATGGTGATCAGCGTGGGCCTGCAGATGGGAATCATGACCCGGCGCAGATAGCGCAGATCCGAGGTGCCGTCCACCTTGGCGGCGTAGTAGAGTTCGTCCGGGATCTGGGCGAAGTTTTCCTTTAACAGATAGATATAGAACACGGAAGTCACCGACGGCAGGATCAGTCCCAGGAAAGTGTTGCGCATACCCAGGTTGGTAATGGTGGTAAAATTGGTGATGACCACCAGTTCATTGGGAATCATCATGAGGGACAAAAACAGGGTAAACACCAGGTTTTTTCCCTTGAAATCCAGCCGGGCAAAGGCGAAGGCGGCCAGTGTGATCACCACCAGCATGACGGCTGTGGTGGACAGGGTAAAGATCAGGGTGTTCAGCAGGTATTTTCCCAGGGATACAGTGGTGAAAGCGTCCACATAGTTTTGCAGGGTGGGGGACAGGGTGATAAAGGAGGGTACGTGTTCCGCGTTGTAGGACCCGTAGCTTTTCACCGAGGTCAGCAGCATCCAGTAGAAGGGGAATAATACGATCAGCCCCCACAGGGCCAGCAGGGTATATATGACGATGTTGGAGATCAGCCTGCCGGTCCGGGCACGCTTTTCTATTTTCAGGTAATCCTTGGTTCTGTCCATTTTTCAGCCTCCTGGTTCTTTAATAATGTACATGCTTCCTGCTCACCAACAGGTTGATACAGGTAATGGTCAGCACGATGGAAAACAGGATGATGGCCGCCGCCGAAGCATAGGAGGGGTAGCCGCCGCTGTTTCCGTAGAGCATGTCATAGACGTAGCCCACGATGGTGTTCATCTCCGCCGCATTCAGGTCTGTGCCGAACAGGGCCACCGCGTCGCTGTAGGCTTTGAAAGCGCCGATGAAACCGGTGATGACCAGGTAGAAGATCATGGGGGAGATCATGGGCAGCGTGATTTTGGTAAAAATACGCCACTTGGGGGTGCCGTCCACCCGGGCCGCATTGTAGTAGATCGGGTTCACCGAGGCCAGGGCGCTGGTCAGGATCAGGATCTTAAAGGGCATGACTACCCAGACGGTGTAAAAGCACAGCACAAACATTTTGGCCCAGTAGGGGCCGCCGATGAAATCCACGGAGTTGCCGCCAAAGCCCTGGATCAGCAGGTTTACCAGCCCGTCGGAGTAGGCGGTTTTTTTGAACAGGATCATGAACACCAGTCCCACTGCCAGGGTGTTGGTCACATAGGGCAGGAAGTAAATGGTCTGGAACAGGTCGCGCAGGGGCTTAACGGAGCTTAATGCCACGGAGATCAGCAGGGCCAGCCCTGTGGACAGGGGCACGGTGATCACCACCAGGATCAGGGTGTTTTGCACGGCCCGGAGGAAATAGGGGTCGTGGAGTACATAGGAGTAGTTGTACAGCCCTGTGCCGGAAAAGGTCTGGGAGGCAGAGTTGTATCCCTCCTCGAAGGAATACACGAACACGTCTATCAGGGGATAGATCAGAAATGCGCCCAGGAACAGGAAGGCGGGCAGCAGGTAGAGCCACCCTTTTGTGTTTTTATTGTCCATGGTTGGTTGAGTCTCCTTATAGGGTAACGTTATTGTGTGTAGTTATACTACCGAATGCCAGGATTTTCCGATTCCTGCACGGCACAGGCTGCATAACCCGGCAACATGTGCCGTGCAGGAAGGAAGATCTAATCGGCCGTGAGTATAGTGCGTAGGCATGCTCCGGATGGGAAATCATTCCTATTCGGACCCGGCGGGCCTTGCATGGAAACAGCCGGTTTTTCAGTACTTGGAAAGGGGCATTACATATGTCCGTCCTGTTTTATCATCCGGCGGTAAAGGGAATCCGCTCCCCGGTCCGGGGGTGGAACAGGTAGAGCTTGTGGGGCTTTAGGGCGAAGCACACGTTCTGCGCATCGGGATCTACTTTTGTTTCCGCATTGATGATGGAGCGGATGGATACGTTTTCGGAGCAGGGGTGGGTGGATACCACGCTGACGTCCCGGCCCATGACTTCCACGCGGGTCAGGCGGCAGGTCAGGGGGCCGTCCTTTTGCAGGAGGAAGCCCTCGGGGCGGATGCCCACTGTGACCTCCTGATCCGGTATGTTTTGTAGGGGCAGGACGGATTCTTCACCGATGCAGAGTCGGCTGCCGGATACCCTGCCCCGGAAGATGTTGATGGGCGGGGTGCCCAGAAACCTGGCAACAAAGAGATTTACCGGCTCGTCATAGACTTCCTGGGGCTTGCCGATCTGCTGTACCACCCCCTCCTTCATGACCACGATCATGTCCGAGATGCTCATGGCTTCCTCCTGGTCGTGGGTGACGAAGATGGTGGTGACGCCGGTCTGGCGCTGGATTCGGCGGATTTCCTCCCGGGTCTGCAGGCGCAGCCGGGCATCCAGGTTGGACAGAGGCTCGTCCAGCAGCAGTACACGCGGGGTTTTTACCAGGGCCCGGGCGATGGCTACACGCTGCTGCTGGCCCCCGGAGAGTTCGCTGGGCCTCCTGTCCATCAGGCCCTCCAGCTGTACCAGCTTTGCCGCCTCCAGGGCTTTTTTCTCCATCTCCTCTTTGGAGAGCCTGTCGGCTCCCCGCAGATTTTCCAGCGGGAAAGTGATGTTCTTTAATACGGTCAGGTGGGGGTAGAGGGCATAGTTCTGGAACACCAGGCCCACGCCCCTGTATTCCGGGGGAAGGTCTGTCACGTCGTCCTCCCCAAAAAAGATTTTGCCGCTGGTGGGTTTTTGCAGGCCGCAGATCAGGTTCAGGGCCGTGCTTTTGCCGCAGCCGGAGGGGCCTAACAGGCCGATCAGCTTGCCGTCGGGGATCTCAAAGGTAAAATCGTTTACCGCAATGACTTCCCCGGGGGATTTTTTGCTGCGTCCGGGAAATTTCTTGGTTAAGTTCTGCAACACTATTTTCATGTTTTCCTCTTTCCGCATACCGCAGGCAGATCTGCGATATTGCACCAATCAGTATTTGGAGGGGGAATATCCCTGTTCTTTTTGCACGGCAGGGTATGTTCCGTGAACATTATAGCGGATTTACGGAGGTTCTACAAGATGGAACATGCGAGCTGGGCGAAATTTATGTTTCAGAACTATGCAGCCAATAAATAATACAAACAAGGAGGAATCGGGTGTATAAATGCGGATTCTTCCTTGTCTGTATTTGTAATTTGTTATTCAGAATCCCCTGAAAGAGAGCATCCTTCTATAGAGCATGGGCATACAGTCTGAAAACGCTGTTTCCTCTTGAAGGTTCCCGGCTGTGACTGCATTCAGAATTAAAGACCAAATCCTTTCAAAATCTCAGCAAATTCCGCAGATCTGGAAAATCCCTCCAGCACTTTCTCTCTGTTGGTTCCACTGTTCAATCTTCCGACCCAATCTGCTTTTCCTGCTTCGCCAGAGGGGCGGTTCATGAATGTCTGATAGGGTGCATTAGCATAAGCTGCATTGTTTTGTCCTCTATTCATATATTCTTCCTAGAAGAAGAAACGCAGTATATTGACACTTCTTTTTCGCCATGCTATATTGTGTTTACGAGGCGGAATGCATTATGGAATATGTTGTAAGTCTTACATGGGACGAAGAAGCATGTGTACGGATTGCTACAAGTGATGACATTCAGGGCCTTGTATGGGAGTCGGGAGCGTATGATGCATTGCCGGAACGCATACGGTTTGCCGTGCCGGAGTGAAAATGAATACTCCCAAAGTTCAGCCGCTTTCTCTTGCGTTGGTATCAGAGCGTCATGAAAGGATGATCCTGTATTGGCAGAATACGAGAGGAAGGTACGTAACTTCCGGTGTGGAAAAGACGGTTGCGATATTTGGTACAGTTCAATTACCAAAAGGCATGTAACTGTTGATACACGAATTAAATCAAGGCATACAGCAAATGCATTCTTAAGGCAAAGCGGGATAAGCTATAAGTTTTAAAAGTGATGCCAGGACTTGATTTGCTATTATGTGATTGCATAAGCAAAATAACCGCTCATGGCTGAACGGTTATTTTTGTTTTCTATGCAGGAAAGAGGGAGACCATGAAGGATTGTCTACAATTATTCAGCAGCCGGACGGCAGGCTGGTTTCGGGAAAAACTGGGGAAGCCCACCCAGGTGCAGGAGGCGGCCTGGCCGGCCATCGCCGCAGGGGGGCATGTGCTGGTGTCCGCCCCCACCGGCACGGGCAAAACCCTCTCGGCCTTCCTGGTGTTTCTGGACAGGCTGGGGGCCTGGGCCCGGGAGGGGAAACTGCGGCAGGAATTGCAGCTGATCTATGTATCCCCCTTAAAATCCCTGGCGGCGGATATCCGTGAAAACTTAAGGAAGCCTCTGGAGGGAATCGGCGGCCAGGAGCTTCTC
The DNA here is from genome assembly GCA_947176785.1 of uncultured Lachnospiraceae bacterium. Classification (GTDB taxonomy): domain Bacteria; phylum Bacillota; class Clostridia; order Lachnospirales; family Lachnospiraceae; genus Acetatifactor. The sequence continues at coordinate 3,558 of CAMWSA010000009.1, read as the reverse complement.
TCCGTTGCCATCCGCACCGGGGATACCACCACCCGGGAGCGGCAGCAGATGGTGAAGAAGCCGCCCCATATCCTGATTATTACCCCGGAGTCCCTCTACCTGATGCTGACCAGCAAGACGGGGCAGAACGTGCTGTGTACCGCCAGGGCCATCATCCTGGACGAACTCCATGCGATGATCGACACCAAGAGAGGGGCACACCTGATGCTGTCTCTGGCCAGGCTGGACGCTCTGTGCGGTAAGCCCTTGCAGCGCATCGGTCTGTCCGCCACCATCGCCCCACTGGACCGGGCGGCCCGGTACCTGGCCCCCGAGCCGGTGACGGTGGCGGCTCCCGCCATGGAAAAAAGCGTGCAGCTGCAGATTCTGGGTCCCTTTGCGGACGCGCGCAAGAAGCGCAAAGATCCGGTGTGGCAGGAATTGGCGGCGCTGGTGTATCAATATTGTCAGAAAAGCCGTAGCGTCATGGCCTTTGTGGAGGGCAGGCGGTATGCGGAAAAACTGGCCTACTATGTGAATCTGCTGGGCGGGGAGGATTTTGCCCGGGTACACCACGGGAGCCTGGCGAAGGAGCAGCGGCAGGAGACGGAGGCAGCCCTGCGGGAGGGGCGGCTGCGGCTTCTGTGCGCCACCTCCTCCATGGAACTGGGCATTGACGTGGGGGAGATTGACCAGGTGCTGCAGGTGGGCTGTCCCCGCACCGTCTCCGGCACTTTGCAGAGACTGGGCCGGGCGGGGCACAATCCCTCCCGCACCAGCGTCATGTACCTGTTTCCCCGGACGGCGGCGGAGTGCGTGCTATGTGGCATGACGGCCCGGCTGGCCAGGGAAAATAGAGTGGAGCGGGTGAGCCCCCCGGAGGGCTGTCTGGACATTCTGGCCCAGCATCTGGTATCCATGGCGGCCTTTAAAGCATATGAGGTGGAGGAGGTCATGGAGATTCTGCCCAGGGCATGGCCTTTCCGGCATGTCACCAAAGAGGACGTGGAATCTGTGCTTAAGATGCTGGCGGGGGACTATGAGCATAGCCGGGACATTCCGGTGCGTCCCCGGGTTTTATATGACCGCATTCACGGGAGAGTGGAGGGGGACGGCTACAGCAGGATGCTGGCGGTGTCCGCAGGGGGAACCATCCCCGACAAGGGCCTCTATACCGTGCGCACGGAGGACGGCGTAAAGGTGGGAGAGGCGGACGAGGAATTTGTGTACGAGACCCAAAAGGGGGACCGTTTCCTGCTGGGGGCATTTGGCTGGCGGGTGACGGATATCAGCAAAGACACGGTGACGGTGGTGCAGGCCCCGGCGGAGGGGGCCAGGCTGCCTTTTTGGCATGGGGAACTAAAGGGCAGAAGCAAGGAGACGGGAAGGGCATTTGGCAAAATCCTCCGTGAGCTTCAGGAGGCGGAGCAGCGGGGAAAGCTTATGGAGGCTCTGGGAGTGCTGGGGCTGGATGAGTCGGCGGCGGGACTGGCGGCAGGCTATCTGCAGCGGCAGATGGCGGCTACGGGCGGCCTGCCCGATGACAGGACCATTCTGTTGGAGCATTTCAGGGATCAGTCGGGCCATAGCCAGCTGATGGTCCACTCTGTCTTCGGGCGGCGGATCAACAGCCCGCTGGCCCTGCTGGCGGCCCGGCAGGCCCAGCAGGAGATGGGGGCGAATGTGGGCAGCGTGGACGAGGAGGACGGGTTTTTGCTGTATTCCTATGGAGAGGAAGCCATGCCCCGGGGGCTGCTGCACCGGGTGGATGCGGAGTCCTCGGAGGCGGTCCTGGCGGCCCTGCTTCCCTCCACGCCCCTGTTTAACATGGCCTTCCGCTACAACTGCGGCAGGGCGCTGATGATGGGGGTGCGGGGAAAGGGCAGGCAGCCTTTGTGGATGCAGCGGCTTCGCAGCGCCGAGATGCTGGACCAGGTGGCGGGGGAGAAGGATCACCCGCTGATGCGGGAAACCCGGCGGGAATGCATGAACCAGCTATGGGACGTGGCGGGAGTGCGGGAACTTCTGGAAAATATTCAGGCAGGAGAGCTTCAAGTGCGGGAGATTTATACGGACACCGCCTCTCCCATGTCGCTGCCCCTGCAGTGGAGCCAGGAAGCGGCGATGATGTACGATTACGCCCCTACGCCCAGAGGGATTCACAGGGCCGTGGAGGAGGCATTGCGGCAGGAGAATGCGCTGCGGCAGGAAAAGGAACTGGTGCGCCCCGGTCGGGAGGAACTGGCCCAGGTGCAGGAGAGGGGGAAGCTGTCCGGAGGCGGATTGCCGCGGGACGAGAAGCAGCTTCACTCCCTGCTGATGACCGAGGGAGACCTGGCGGCGGGGGAATTGGAGATTCCCGTGGAATGGCTGGAAAAGCTGGCCGGGGAGGGACGCGCCCTGTATCTGGAGCAGGGACTTTGGATTGCCATGGAGCAGCAGGAGATGTATGGGGAGGCTCTTGCGTCCGCAGGGAGCGGTGCGGCGGCGGATATCGTCCGCCGGATGCTGCGCTACCGGGGCGGGGCCACGGCACAACAGGTGGCAATGCGCTATGGATGGACGGCGGAAGAGGCCGGGCTGGTGCTGGAGGAATTGGTGCGCAGAGAGGAAGCGGTAGCCCAGGAAGAATTACGGTATGGGGAGGAGACCATGCCTAAGGAAAAATCGCAGCCCAGAGAGGAAGCGGCGGCCCGGGAAGAATTACGGCATGGGGAGGAGACCATGCCCAGGGAAAAATCGCAGCCCAGGGAGGGACTTGATAGCCGGGCGGAAGGGGTGGTCTCTCAGGGAAGCGGCACAGATATGGCGGATTTGGCAGAACACAGGGTAACGGTATACTATCATGCCCAGCTATACAGGCGGGCCAGAATCCGCACCCTGAAAAACCGCCGGGAGGAGATTGCCACCTGCCCGCCGGAAAACTATGGGGCGCTGCTGTTATCCCGCATACAGCGCTCCGCCCCGGCGCAGGAGGCTGTGCAGGAGACCATAAAAGCCTTTGCGGGCACGGCTCTGCCGGCTTCGGCCTGGGAGGAATTGATTTTGCCTGCCAGGGTGCGGGGATATCGGGAGGGGCATTTGGATGCCTTTCTCGCCGGAGGAGAATATTTCTGGCATATGGAGGAGGGCGGCAGACTTATGTTTGACGCCGCAGAGGAGATCGACTGGGACCGTGATGCAGAAGTGCCCTGGGAGGAACTGCCCGACAAAGAGAGGCGGGTGGCGGAGGCACTGGCCCGGCGGGGAGCCAGCTTTCCCCAGGCCTTGAGCCATGTGCTGGAGGGGGAATCCCCCCACGATACATTGCTTTCCCTGTTGGAAAAGGGGCTGGTGTGCGCGGACAGCTTCGTGCCGGTGCGGCAGTGGCTCAATCGGGAAAAGACGCAGAAAGCGGCGGCCCGGCAGCGGGTGGGCGCAAGGGTAAAGGTGTTGCAGGCAGGGCGGTTTGACCTGGTGAGGCCCCTGCGCCCGCTGACGATCCAGGAACAGATGGAGAGCTGCTTTGACCGTTATCGGGTTCTGTGCCGGGAGACTTCCTCCGCATGGGGGCTGGCCTGGCAGCAGGCATTGAAGCTC
>CAMWSA010000008.1 GCA_947176785.1 uncultured Lachnospiraceae bacterium | reverse complement strand
GACTATATGTATGAGGACGACGAGGCGCTGAAGAACAAGCCCGGACGTTTCATAAAGCCCGAAAAGAAAAAGGAGGAGGTGGTGGAGGAAGCCATCAAGGTAATTGTGCTGCCTGAATCCATCACCATCAAGGAACTGGCGGAAAAGATGAAGCTGCAGCCCGCAGCCATCATCAAGAAGCTGTTCCTGGAGGGCAAGATCGTCACCGTGAACCAGGAGATTTCCTATGAGGATGCGGAAAACATCGCCATGGAGTACGACATCCTCTGTGAGAAAGAGGTAAAGGTGGATGTGATCGAGGAGCTTCTGAAGGAGGACGAGGAGGCAGAGGAGAATCTGGTGGAAAGGCCCCCCGTCATCTGTGTCATGGGGCATGTTGACCACGGTAAGACCTCCCTGCTGGATGCCATCCGTAAGACCAATGTCACCGACAAGGAGGCCGGAGGTATTACCCAGCACATCGGCGCTTACACCGTATCCATAAATGGCCGGAAGATTACCTTCCTGGATACCCCCGGCCACGAGGCGTTTACCGCCATGCGTATGAGAGGGGCCAATGCCACGGATATCGCGGTCCTGGTGGTGGCCGCCGACGACGGCGTAATGCCCCAGACCGTGGAGGCAATCAATCATGCCAAGGCGGCCGGAATTGAGATCGTGGTGGCAGTGAACAAGATCGACAAGCCCGCCGCCAATGTGGAGCGCGTGAAGCAGGAGCTGACAGAGCATGAACTGATCCCGGTGGATTGGGGCGGAACAACGGAGTTTGTCCCCGTGTCCGCCAAGTCCGGTGAGGGCATCGAGAACCTGCTGGAGACCATACTGCTCACCGCAGATATCCTGGAACTGAAGGCAAATCCTGACAGAAGGGCCAGAGGTCTGGTGATTGAGGCGGAACTGGATAAGGGCCGGGGCCCGGTGGCTACAGTGCTGGTACAGAAGGGCAGACTACAGGTGGGGGATTTCATCTCCGCAGGCTCCAGCCACGGAAAAGTCCGCGCCATGATCGACGACAAGGGCCGCAGGGTCAAGGAAGCCCTTCCCTCCACTCCCGTGGAGATCCTGGGACTCTCCGATGTGCCCAGCGCGGGCGAGGTGTTTATCGCCCATGACAGCGACAAGACAGCAAAAAATTACGCGGAGACATATTTAGCGCAGAATAAGGAAAAGATGTTGGAGGAGACCAAATCCCGCATGTCCCTGGACGATCTGTTCTCCCAGATCAAGGAAGGCAACCTGAAGGAACTCAACCTGATCGTAAAGGCGGATGTGCAGGGCAGCGTGGAAGCGGTGAAACAGTCTCTGATGAAGCTCTCCAACGAGGAAGTCGTGGTAAAATGCATCCACGGCGGCGTGGGAGCCATCAACGAGTCGGATGTGTCCCTTGCCAGTGCCTCCAATGCCATCATTATCGGCTTCAACGTTCGTCCTGACCCCACGGCCAAGGCGACGGCCGAGAGGGAGAGGGTGGATGTACGTCTCTACAAGGTAATCTACCAGGCCATCGAGGATATCGAGGCCGCCATGAAGGGAATGCTTGACCCGATCTTTGAGGAGAAGGTCATCGGCCACGCCGAGGTGCGCCAGATCTTCAAGGCATCCGCAGTGGGCAATATTGCCGGTTCCTACGTTCTGGACGGTGTCTTCCAGAGGGGATGCAAGATCCGCATCACCCGGGAGGGCGACCAGATCTACGAAGGCGGCCTGGCCTCCCTGAAGCGCTTCAAGGACGATGTAAAGGAAGTTAAAGCCGGTTTCGAATGTGGACTCGTATTCGAAGGCTTCGACCAGATGCGGGAGTTGGATATTGTGGAAGCCTACATTATGGTGGAAGTACCGAGAACTTAGGAGCAATATATGTGTAAGTTTCAAGGGGGAGCCGTCAAGGGATGCTTCAGGAGGGTAAGCCTTCCCGTGCGGACCCGCTCCTGCCCGGCTGGGCAGGGTAGCGGACGCAGGAGTTCTGGAGGATACATTCCGGGCAAGTGACAGGGGATGGGGGCAGGACTCTGCCCGAAAGTGCCCTGCCAGGTGCCGACGTGCCCGGAGGGACCGTGGCAAAGCGGCGGTATGCGATATAAAGAACACGTCACATACCGCTGCGCTTTGGCACCAAAGGAGAGTGCGTCCGGCTGGGATACCATATCCCACCCGGCGTCCCCGGAGGCTGACCCCTCCCAAGAAAGTAGGATTTATGAGAAAGAACAGCATTAAAAACACCCGCATCAACGGTGAAGTTCAGCGCGCGCTGGCAGAAATCATCCGCAGCGGTATCAAGGACCCCCGCATCAGCCCCCTGACCAGCGTGGTGGCCGTGGAAGTGGCCCCCGACCTGAAAAGCTGTAAAGCCTGGATCAGCGTGCTGGGCGGCGACGAAGCCAGGGAGGCCACCTATCAGGGGTTAAGGAGCGCGGAGGGCTTTATCCGCTCCCGGCTGGCCAAATCCATCAATCTGCGCAATACGCCCGTGATCACCTTCGTCATGGACCAGTCCATCGAGTACGGTGTAAACATGTCCAGGAGGATAGACGAAGTGATCAGTGCCGATGAAGAGGCAGGGAAGAAAGGTGAGGAAGAAAAGTGAATATTTTACAGGAATGCCAGGGAGCTTCCCGCATTGCCATCACCGGACACCTCCGGCCTGACGGCGACTGCGTGGGCTCCTGTCTGGCGCTTTATCAGTATCTGCAAAAGAAGCTGCCCCAGGCCCGGGTGCAGGTGTATCTGGAGCGGCCTGCGGAGATTTATGACTGCATCAAGGGCTATGACGAAATAGACAGCCAGTGTGAAGACACCGATCCCTACGATGTCTTTTTTGTCCTGGACAGCGTGCCGGAGCGCATGATGGAGCCTGCGAAAAGGCTCTATGATAAGGCCCGGAAAACCATCAATATAGACCATCATATCAGTAATGCGGGGGCCTGTGACATCTTCCGGGTAGTGCCGGAGGCCAGTTCCACCGCAGAACTGATTTACGAGCTTATAGACAAGGAGGCGTTGGATGCTGACCTGGCCATGGCGATTTACATAGGGATCATCCATGACACAGGAGTGTTCCAGTACTCCAATACCTCCCCGAAGACCATGGAGATCGGGGCCAATCTGATCCGCTATGGCTTTGATTTTCCCAAGCTGATCCTGGAGACCTTTTACCAGAGGACCTATCTGCAGAGCCAGGTGCTGGGGAGGGTGCTGCTGGAGAGCATCCGCTTTATGGACGGAACCTGCATTGTCAGCTGCCTGGACCGAAAGATTATGGATTTCTATGAGGTGGAGCATGCGGACCTGGACGGAATTGTGAACCAGCTGCGCAATATCAAGGGTATCCATTGTGCCATTTTTATGTACCAGACAGGGGTGCTGGAGTACAAGGTGAGCCTGCGCTCCGACGAGTGGGTGGATGTGTCCAGGGTGGCGGCTTTCTTTGGCGGCGGCGGGCATATGAGGGCGGCGGGCTGCAATATGAAGGGAACCTTCCATGACTGTGTGAACAATCTCTCCCTTCATATCAAGGAGCAGATGGAGAGCCGCCTTTCCGCCCGGGAGGATGAAATACGCACGGACGATTAGAGTTTTCTTTCTGCACGGCGCTGTCCGATTATGCAGTATGTGCCGTGCGTAAATTGGGAAATCTAAACGGTCGTTAGTGTAATACGGGGCAAGAGTGAGGACAGAAAATGATTCATGGCATTGTGATTATCCATAAAGAGAAGGGGTTTACCTCCCACGATGTGGTGGCCAAGCTTCGGGGGATCTGCGGCCAGAAAAAGATCGGACATACCGGCACACTGGACCCGGAGGCTACAGGAGTGCTGCCCGTGTGTCTGGGCAGCGGAACCAGGCTCTGCGATATGCTCACCGAGAAGGACAAGGAGTATGTGGCGGGGCTTATGCTGGGGGTGGAGACCGACACCCAGGACCTGACGGGGACAGTATTGTCCCGGCATCCCGTGGAGGTAAGCCAGGAGCAGGTGCGGGAGGCTGTGTTGTCCTTCCAGGGCAGTTACCGGCAGGTTCCTCCCATGTATTCCGCTTTGAAGGTAAACGGCAGAAAACTCTATGAACTGGCCCGGGAGGGCAGGGAAGTGGAGCGCCGGGCCCGGGAGGTACAGATTGAGGAGATCGAGATTTTGCAGATGCAGCTTCCGGCTGTGAGATTTCGGGTGGTTTGCAGCAAAGGGACCTACATTCGTACCCTATGTGCGGACATAGGGCATAGGCTGGGCTGCGGCGGGGCCATGGAGAGCCTGCTGCGCACCAGAGTGGGTAAATTTTCCCTGAAAGATGCACTTACGTTGGGACAATTGCAGGAGTTAAAGGATCAGGGGCGGCTGCCGGAGGCGGTGGCACCGGTGGAGAGCGTGTTTGAAGGTTGCCCGGTGCTGCATGTGCGCAGTGACCTGGAAAGGCTTTTGGACAACGGCAATCCCCTGACGGTGGAGCAGACGGCAGAGAAGGAGCGGTATGCGCCGGGACGCTGGGTGCGGGTATGCCGTCCGGACAACCGTTTTGCGGGTATCTATGCTTATGACAAAAATAGAGACCGGTATCAACCGGTGAAAATGTTTTTGGAACAAGATCAGGTTGACATTCCATATACGAGCCGGAGCGGAATTGCGGGCAGATGAGACATGGACATAATAGCAAATACACTGGATTTTCAACTAAATAGGGATACGGCAGTGGCGATGGGCAAGTTTGACGGCCTGCACATAGGGCACAGGGAGCTTTTGAAGCTTGTGCTGGGGCAGAGGAGCCGGGGGCTTGCCCCCTGTGTGTTCACCTTTGACCCGTCCCCTGCGGTTCTCTTTGGCCTCTCCGACGGAAAGGAGTTGATGACCAGAGAGGAAAAGCGGCAGGCGTTCAGGGAGATGGGAATTGAACTGCTGATCGAGTTTCCTCTTTCCGGGGAATCTGCCGCCATGGAGCCGGAGGATTTTGCGGGGCAGGTACTGGCAGGACGGATGCGGACCCGCTATGTGGCTGCGGGGGAGGATGTGTCCTTTGGCCGCAGGGGAGCCGGGGACGGGGCGCTGCTGCGGCGGCTGGGAGAGCGGTATGGGTATGAGGTACAGACCATTGAAAAGCTGAAATACCATGGCAGGGAAGTGAGCTCCACCTATGTGCGCAGTCAGGTGGAGGCCGGACGAATGGAACAGGCGGCACAGCTTCTGGGGGATTTTTATACCGTAAGCGGCAGGGTATGCCATGGGGCGCGGCTGGGCCATGGCCTGGGGATGCCCACCGTGAACCTGCTGCCTCCGGCGGCCAAGCTGCTGCCGCCCTTTGGGGTGTATTTTTCCAGGGCACTGTATCAGGGGCGCAGCTATGCCGCCATCAGCAATGTGGGATGCAAGCCCACCGTCACCGACGCGGGCCTGGCCGGGGTGGAGACTTATCTGTATGACTTTGACAGGGAGATCTACGGGGAAGAGGTCCGGGTGCAGCTGCTGGCCTTCCACAGGCCGGAGCAGCGTTTCCCCTCGGTGGAGGCATTGAAGCGGCAGCTGCAGGCCGATCTGGAGGCCGGAAGGGCATACGGCTGCGGACAGATGCACAACGCAAAGGGAAGCACGGCGTTGGACAGGGGGCGGCAACGGGCCTGAACCGGAGAAATGTAACAGTATTGTGAATTGGCTGTGAAAAATATGTGAAATTTTTGTAAAATTATATATTGCCAGCAGTGCTTTTTTCCCTTAGAATAGAGGAGTATGCGTGTAGAACGTATATTGACAAACGCTGGGATTATCCAATTCCCGTGCGGCCCGTGCCGCATAATCGGACAACAGGCCGCACGGGAAGGAAAATCCAATCGTTCACGAGTATAGCTACAAATGAAGGGAATAAACGCATGAATGTACGCATTTTACTATCCCTGGCCGGCGGCCTTGGGCTTTTCCTGTTTGGCATGGATCTGATGAGCGATTCCATTGAGAAGGTGGCGGGTGCCAGGCTGCGCCGGATACTGGAGATATTCACCACCAACCGTTTTACGGGTATGCTGGTGGGTATTGTGTTTACCGGGATTATTCAGTCCTCCTCGGCCTGCACGGCTATGGTGGTCAGCTTTGTCAATTCCGGGCTTATGAATCTATATCAGGCAGCGGGGGTTATCTTTGGAGCCAATATCGGTACTACCATCACCTCCCAGCTGGTATCTTTTAATCTGTCAGCCGTTGCGCCGGTGTTTTTACTGTGCGGCGTGCTGGTCATGATGTTCAGCAAAAAGGAAAAAGTGAAGAAATTCGCAGAGGTGGTCGTGGGCTTCGGTATCCTGTTCACCGGCTTAAATACCATGTCAAGCGGCATGGCGGAGATGAAGAACGTGCCGGAGGTGGTGGGGCTGCTGAAATCCTTGGACAATCCATTGCTGGCGACGGTGGTGGGCACCGTACTGACGGCGGTGATCCAGAGTTCGTCCGTGACGGTCAGTATTGTGCTGCTCCTGGCCAACCAGGGCTTTCTGGACCTGGGGATCTGCCTGTATATTATCTTGGGCTGCAATATCGGTGCCTGTGCCACGGCGCTGATCGCCTCCCTGCCCGGCAAGAAAGACGCCAAGAGAGCGGCATTGATTCATTTCTGGTTCAATGTAATCGGGACGCTGCTCATCTATGTGATTCTCTTTGCCGCCGAGGACCCGATTATCCGTGTGATCCAGTCCGTCTCCGCAGACAGCGGCAGGTTTGTGGCCAATGCCCACACGATCATCAAGATATTCCAGGTGATTATCCTGTTCCCCTTCTCCGGTGCCATTGTGAAGCTGGCCAGCATTACCGTGCCGGGAGAGGACAAAAAGGTGGGTTACCGGGAGAGTTACCAGCTGAAATATATCGGGGAAAAGGTTGTGTTCAACCCCGCCACGGCGGTGGTTGAGGTTATCAAGGAACTGGACCGCATGGCGTCCCTGGCCAGCGAAAACCTTAACCGCGCCATGAATGCCCTGATCACTCTGGACGAGGAAGATATAGAGGAAGTCTATGAGGTGGAGAAAAATATCAACTTCCTGAACCATGCCATCACCAACTACCTGGTGAAGATCAACCAGACCACCCTGCCCATAGAGGACCTGAAAAGCCTGGGCGCCCTTTTCCATGTGGTCAATGATATCGAGCGCATCGGCGACCATGCGGAGAACGTGGCGGATGCCGCACGGCAGCGCAAAGAGGGGAACCTCGGGATCAGCAAGGAAGCCCAGAGGGAGTTGGGGGAGCTGCTGGACATGGTCAACACCATCTTCCAGTATGCCATAGAGATGTTCGCCAAGAGCGACGACCGGCATATGAACGACGTGATCCTTCTGGAGGACAAGGTGGACAACAAGGAGAGGGAACTGCAGCAGCGCCATGTGGAGCGCCTGGCCCGGGGCGAATGTACCCCCGAGGCGGGCATGATCTTCTCCGACATTATCTCCGGACTGGAGAGAGTGGCGGACCATGCCACCAATATCGCATTTGCCATTCGGGATGAATGAAAAGGAAAAACAAGGAAATATGTAGAAACTATTGACAAACAGGCAGAGATGTGGTTATAATTCATATCAGTTAATAAATTTGTAACAAAATCGTAACGATTGTGACTGGTATGACGGGAAAGAGGCTTCATACCGACAGGGTATGGAGTTTCTTTTAAAATACGGAGGTAATATGACGAGAGGAAAGAATTTGGCACTGAAAACCATCAGCACCTGCATGGCGGCCTGCCTGCTGCTGCCCGTGAATGTCCAGGCGGCGGAGAACGGCGGCACAAAGGGCGTGCTGCAGCAGGCGGGCATTGCGTCCGTGATGGATGTGTCCCTCACTGAGGAGGAATACATAGCGGCGGCCCAGGAAGCCCAGGGCGCATCCTGGGGATATACGAACATCGGTATCGCCGAGGTGGAGTCGGGCAATCTGAATGTCCGCGCCGAGGCGTCCACCAGCGGCAAGGTGGTGGGAAAGATGCCCAAGGGATCGGCCTGCGAGGTGCTGGAGTATTTTCCGGAGATCGGCTGGGCCCGCATCAAGTCCGGCGAGGTGGAGGGCTATGTGAGTACGGAATTCCTGCTGATGGGCCCGGATGCAAAGCTGCGCGCCAACGAACTGGTAAGGACTGTGGTGGTGGCGGATACGGACAATCTGCGTGTGAGGGATGAACCCAGTACGGACGGCGCAGTGTTCACACAGGTGCCCCAGGGGGAGGAACTGGACTATGTGAATACGCTGGATGGCTGGTACGAGGTGGATATAGACGGCGACAGAGTCTTTATCTCGGCGGAATACTCCCATGTGGAGGAGCGCCTGGACACGGCGATCACCATGGCGGAGTTGCTGTATGGACAAGGTATCTCTGACCTTCGTGTGGATTTGGTGGAGTATGCCAAGCAGTTTCTGGGCAATCCCTATGTGTGGGGCGGTACCAGCCTGACCAAGGGTGCCGACTGCTCCGGTTTTGTGCTTAGCGTGTACAAGCATTTTGGCATTACCTTAAGCCACAGTTCCCGGGCCCAGGCAGGAGAGGGAACCAGGATTTCCTACTCCGAGATACAGCCCGGCGACCTGGTGTTCTATGCAAACAGCAGCGGCACCATCAACCATGTGGCAATCTACATCGGGGGCGGGAAGGTAATCAGCGCCAGCAATCCCACCAGCGGCATCCGTATCAACAAATACAATTACCGCACTCCGGTAAGATATGTACGAATATTGGCGGAATAAGGACACCATGTACCCGGACCTGTAAGGGCCTCCGTCTTGAGCGCCCCATGCCGGCTCTCCTGTGAAATATAATGTCTGGGGGATATACGGATGTTAAAATTAAGAAAATTTATTGTTTACAAATACCGGGAGATATGGTATTCTTTATCGGTATGAGTTCGCCGCCGCTCAGATACGGGACGCTCCGACCCGGTCTTAGTGTACGGTGGGTACAATCAATTATATGGAGGAAGAGAACATGATTTCCAAGGAAAAAAAGACCGCAATTATCAATGAGTATGCAAGGACGCCTGGTGACACAGGTTCACCGGAGGTTCAGATCGCAGTGCTGACCGAGAGGATCAAGGAGTTGACCGAGCATATGAAGGCTAACCCCAAGGATCATCACTCCAACCGCGGCTTGCTGAAGCTGGTTGGCCAGAGGCGTGGCCTGCTTGCCTATTTAAAGAGCAAGGACATCGAGAGATATCGTGAACTGATCGAAAAGTTAGGTCTGAGAAAGTAAGGACTTTGGGAAGGCGGAGCGGCAGCCGGATACGGCACTCCGCCTTTTTACCATAGCACAAACAACTGATTAGTGCAATATCGCAGACGTTTCTGCGGTGTGCGGAAAGAGGGTAATATGTATAATTCTTATTCAATGGAACTGGCCGGGCGCACTCTGACCGTGGATATCAACAGGGTGGGCAAACAGGCTAACGGCTGTGCGTTCATGCATTATGGCGAGACCACGGTGCTGAGTACCGCCACGGCATCCGAAAAACCCAGGGAGGGGATTGATTTCTTTCCCCTGAGTGTGGAATTCGAGGAGAAGCTGTATTCCGTGGGCAAAATCCCCGGAGGCTTTAACAAGAGGGAAGGGAAGGCCAGTGAGAACGCAGTGCTGACCAGCCGTGTGATTGACAGGCCCATGCGCCCCCTGTTCCCCAAGGACTATCGCAATGATGTGACTTTGAACAACATGGTGATGAGTGTGGATCCCGATTGTCGCCCGGAGTTGGTGGCAATGCTGGGTGCGGCCATCGCAACCTGCATTTCGGACATCCCCTTTGACGGCCCCTGCGCCATGACACAGGTGGGCATGATTGACGGTGAGTTTATCATCAACCCCACCCAGGAGCAGTGGAAGAAGGGGGATTTGAACCTCACCGTGGCATCCACCCGCGAGAAGGTGATTATGATCGAGGCAGGTGCCAATGAAGTGCCCGAGGCAAAGATGATCGAGGCCATCTACAAGGCCCATGAGGTCAACCAGGCCATCATTGCCTTTATCGACAAAATCGTGGCGGAGGTGGGCAAGCCCAAGCATGCTTATACCAGCTGTGCTATCCCCCAGGAGATGTTTGATGAGATCATGAAGATTGTTCCTCCCGAAGAGATGGAGGAGGCCGTGTTTACCGATGACAAGCAGACCCGGGAGGAGAATATCAGACAGATCACCGCCAGGCTGGAGGAGGCATTTGCCGAGAACGAAGAGTGGCTGACGGTGCTGGGTGAGGCAGTATACCAGTATGAGAAGAAGACCGTGCGCAAGATGATCCTGAAGGATCACAAGCGTCCTGACGGTCGTGAGATCACCCAGATCCGTCCTCTGGCAGCGGAGGTTGACCTGATCCCCAGAGTACATGGTTCCGCCATGTTTACCCGTGGACAGACCCAGATCTGTAATGTGTGTACTTTGGCTCCCCTTTCCGAGCAGCAGAAGCTGGACGGGCTGGATGAGAACGAGGTGAGCAAGAGATATATGCACCACTACAATTTCCCCTCCTACTCCGTGGGTGAGACCAAGCCCTCCAGAGGGCCGGGACGCCGGGAGATCGGCCATGGCGCGCTGGCGGAGAGGGCGCTGATCCCTGTGCTGCCCAGCGAGGAGGAATTCCCTTACGCCATCCGAACGGTGTCCGAGACCTTCGAGAGCAACGGCTCCACCTCCATGGCTTCCACCTGTGCATCCTGCATGTCCCTGATGGCGGCAGGCGTGCCCATTAAGAAGATGGTAGCCGGTATCTCCTGCGGTCTTGTGACCGGCGAGACAGATGACGACTTCGTGCTGCTCACGGATATCCAGGGACTGGAAGATTTCTTTGGGGATATGGACTTCAAGGTGACCGGTACCACGGAGGGTATCACGGCCATCCAGATGGATATCAAGATCCACGGCCTTACCAGGCCCATTGTGGAGGGCGCTATCGCCCGCTGCCGCGAGGCCAGGCTGTTTATCATGGATAACTGCATGAAGCCGGCCATCTCCGCGCCCCGTCCCCAGGTTGGCCCCTATGCGCCCAAGATCATTTCCATTCAGATTGATCCCGAGAAGATCGGCGATGTGGTGGGCCAGAGAGGAAAAACCATCAACGAGATCATCGCCCGCACCGGCGTGAAGATTGATATTACCGATGACGGCAAGGTATCCGTATGCGGAACCGACAGAGAGATGATGGACAAGGCTGTGGAGATGATCAAGATGATCACCACGGACTTTGAGGAAGGCCAGATTTTCAAGGGCAAGGTAGTCAGCATCAAGGAATTCGGCGCGTTTATTGAGTTTGCTCCCGGCAAGGAGGGTATGGTCCATATTTCCAAGATTGCCAAGGAGAGGATAGGCCGCGTGGAGGATGTGCTGACCCTGGGCGATGTGGTTACCGTGGTATGTCTGGGCAAGGACAAGATGGGACGTATCAGCTTCTCCATGAAGGATGTAGCACAGGCTTAATCACATAAGGAAGGCAGGCGCCACTATCAACAGAGCGGGTAGTGGCGCTTTTTATGCTTTCTTTAGAATTGTTTAGAAATAATGCATTGTATTTACCGGCTGTCAGGCGTAGGATTATATGAAAAGCAGCAGATTTCCGTCCGGCACACGGATGGAGCTCCGGGTACCTCAAGCGTCCGGACATCCGTCGCCGGGCCTGAGAGGTGGAAGGGAAGCTGCGGAACTATAAGAGGTGATTGGGCATGAGAGAGAGAATAATGCGTTTTATGCAGGGCAGATACGGCAATGACAGACTGGGGCAGGTCATGTTGATGGTGGCGCTTGTCTGCGTGGTATTGTCCCTGTTCCGAATTCCCTTTATCTCCACCGTGGGGTTGGCCGTGCTGGTTCTGACATACTACCGTATGTTTTCCAGGCAGATTGCCAAGCGGTCGGCGGAGAATCAGAAGTATATGCAGCTGGAGTGGAAGGTGAAGGCAAAGCTGCAAAGGAAAAGGCAGGCCCTGGCCCAGAGAAAGACGCATCGCATCTATAAATGCCCCAATTGCAGGCAGAAAATTCGTGTACCCAGAAACAGGGGCCGCATTGCCATCAGCTGCAGGAAGTGTGGCACGGAATTTATCAGGAAAACCTGATATGCGGGGGTTGGGCCTATGTTTGGATATATCGTTGTAAACCAGCCGGAACTGCGTATCCGGGAATGGGAGTTGTACCATTCCTACTACTGCGGGCTGTGCCGGGTGCTGAAGGAGAAATATGGCCGGGTGGGACAGGCTACCCTGAGTTATGACATGACCTTCCTGTTGCTGCTGCTGTCAGGGCTCTATGAGCCGGAGACGGTCTGTGGGGAGAGCCGGTGCCTTGTGCATCCCGGGAAAAAGCATGTATACCGCTGTAACGAATTGACGGAGTACGTGGCGGATATGAATATGCTTCTGACGGAATACAAATGTATGGATGACTGGAAGGACGACCGAAAGCATCTGCGCCTGCTGCTGGCCAGGATATTGGGGAGCAGGACCGAAGAGAGCAGGCAGAAGTATTTTGGCAAGCTGGAACAGATCTCCGCCGCCATGGAGGAACTGTCTCGGGCCGAAGAGCAGGGCGTGACGGACCTGGATGAGATGGCTGGGAGATTTGGACGGGTTATGGCGCAGGTCGTCGCTGTCCGGAAGGATGAGTGGGAGGAAAGCCTGCTGCGTTTTGGTTTCTATCTGGGTAAATTCATCTATCTGCTGGATGCCTATGAGGACATTGAGGAAGACTTAAAGAGGGGACGTTATAATCCTCTGAAGGGGCGATATGAAGATCCTGATTTTGAGCAGGACTGTCAGGATATTCTGACCATGATGATGTCCGCCTGCTGCCGGGAGTTTGAACAGCTTCCCATATTGGACAATGTGGAAATCCTGCGCAATATCCTGTATTCCGGCGTTTGGAGCCGATATGAAGCCACCCGGCAGGCAAGAAAAAAGTCTGCTGAAGCGGGCGGATAGAAGGGAGGGAGGGGATTATGCGTGATCCCTATCAGGTGCTGGGGGTGTCCCGCAGCGCTGCGGAAGAGGAAATCAAAAAAGCGTACAGGGCACTCAGCCGCAAATATCACCCGGACGCCAATGTGAACAATCCCAACAAGGCCCAGGCGGAGGAGAAATTCAAGGAGATTCAGGCGGCATACCAGCAGATTATGAAGGAAAAGACCGGCGGGTACGCCGGAGCAGGCTCCGGCCAGGGGCAGGGCGGCTATGACGGGCAGGATCCCTTCGGCGGCTTTGGCTTTGGTTCTTTTGGAGGTTTCTATGGCGGCCAGAGGCGAAGTACCGGCTATGAAGACCAGCCGCATCTGCGGGCGGCTGGAAACTATATCCGCAACGGTTATTACCGGGAAGCAAGGAACACATTGGATCAGATGGACAGTGGGGAGAGGAACGCCAGATGGTATTATTACAGCGCCATCACCCATTCCAGTATGGGCAATAATGTGGCGGCGCTGGAACACGCCCGGAGGGCGGCTTCGCTGGAACCCGGCAACAGTGATTACAGGGAATTACGGCAGATATTGGAAAACGGGGGCAGCTGGTATCGCCAGCGCCAGGCAGGTTACGGCTATCCCGCCATGGGCGACAGCGGTATGTGTATGAAGCTGTGTGTGGCCAATATGATCTGCAATTTGTGCTGCTGCGGAAGAGGATTTTTCTGTATATAAAAACAGGGCCCGTCTGGAACGGCCCTGTTGCGCTTTTCCGGAAATTGTTCATCCGGCGGAAGTACCCGCCGCCGAATGAAGGTTTTCCTGCGGCCTTAATCGGAGTCAGGGGTATCAGCTTCCAGGCTCCCTCTCACAGTGATGCCGTTTACCTCCACATTGGCCCCCAGTTCAATGACCAGGCATTCCCGGCCGTCAATGACACGGGTGGAGATCAGGTCCGTGCGTCCGGGATCTACCTTCACTACTACTTCCGGTGTCTTCACATCAAAGGAGCGGCTGTTTACCACATTGCTGGCATACAGTTGGGTATCGCTGCCGGCAGTGGCATCATAACACCGGTCAAAAACCTCCATTTTCTCATTGGCTACACCGCTGCCCGCGAACACGGTTTTCACCTCGTTTTTATCCAAAACCAGAGGGGCGGTGTCTTCCTTGTGTTCCTCCACCATCTCGATAATCTTCTCGTGGATATTTTTCACCGCCTCGATGCTGCAGGTATCTCCCAGGGTTTCTTCCACCAGCATCTGGAAGGTTTCCTTTTGACCGCCGGCGGACAGGGGCAGGGGGCAGCCCAGAATCAGTTCCACGAAAGCCTCCTTCAGTTCCTCTGCGTTCTTGGAATAGTACAGCACACTGTGGAGGTCCGTGCTGCGGTCGTTAAAAGCCGGAAACAGAAAGCCTGTGTCCGGGACCCCCACCACCCAGTCACGGATTCTGTTGTGGAAGCTGTTCTCCTCCGCGTCATAAGACAGGCCGGGCTTTGACAGGTTTACCGGACAGATGCTGACCAGGATATATTCATATACTTCGTCGGAGGCATCCTCCATTTCCAGTCCGTCCCGGGTGCGGCCGGGCACGTCATAGGCATCGTGGATCACCAGGATCAGGTAATTGCCCACAAATTCATAGGAGTCGATGATGTTTTGATAGAACTGATCCAACAATTCGTCGTCCTTGAGCTTGCTGCCCAGCAGACGCAGCAGCAGCTCCTGGGTTCCTCCTTCCTCCTCGGCTTTTAACGGAAATTCCAATGTGTGCAGATTCTTGCCCAGTGAGCCGGAGAGGGTCTTTCTGAGGATTTCGAAATATTTGAACATTTCCTCCTCGGGCAGCGCCAGGAAAGCCTGCTTAAACTGCGCTTTCTTATTTTTTTCCCCGTCCACATAGCAGCCGCAGATGCGGGTGATGGAGCAGTTGTTCTGGGTAAAGAGCTTCTTGATTTCTGATATTTCCTGTTTTACCATATGTACCTCATTTCCGTGTGGACATGCCACGCTTTTTCTCTTGCCAGTATAAAACACGATAAGAGGAATTGTCAACAATTGCCGCCATGCCGGCAAAAATATAGTAAACGACATGGAGGGGGCTGCTTTCCGCTGGTGTGAAAACCGTATACGCAGGGTTTCACAAGGCTTCAAGTGAGATTTCCAATGTCGTTGACTATAAAATAGACTCAGTTTGGAACGGGATGAAGGGTATAGGGCACGGCTGCATTAAAACGGGAATCAAACCAGAAATAAAACCAGAAAATAAAACGAAATATTTACTTGCTTTTTTCTTCAGATATATGATATAATAATTGTGTTCAAACGTGGATCGGTCGAAAGACCGCCAGATATAATTTGGGGATATAGCTCAGTTGGGAGAGCGATACGTTCGCAACGTATAGGTCACGAGTTCGAGTCTCGCTATCTCCATTTGGAAGTGTATGAGGAGCCTTGAATTTACTGGGTTTTCGGCACTTCTTTTTTGACTGAATATAAAAGGTAATCTAACATATGTTCGATTGAAAACTACATAGGTAAGGAGAAGTTCTGTACATCGCAAATGAATATTTGGACAACTGAATAAGTCCATTATCACTTATAGAAATATATTTGATAGTGGGCTTATTTTAGTGCCTAAATAATTATTCTTATGATCTGGCGGCAAGGTTATATGACAAGTACGGTGAAGATGTTTTTAAAGATGTGTTTGAAGAATTTTAGATTGTTAAAAAGTATAGCCGGTAATTCAGGAACTGAAATATGTTTGGCATTCTTTTTCCATGCGGTTCCCCACTTGAAAGGTTCTTTTTGGCAAACGGCGGGACAGAGGCCGGATACGGATTTTGGCTGATGCTGGCGCAAAAAGGGGAAAAAGGAGAAAAAGGAGAGTAACTTGCGGCGAATTGCAGTTGCTGTCTGATCTGGAAGAATCGTATAATAGATAATGATAAAAAGTCAATCCGTGGTGGAAGTTTGGATGTTGCACATCCATTACTAATTGGTGCAATATCGCAGGCAAAGCCAGCGATATGCATGCAGAGGTAAGTTTGGAAGTGGAGCTTTCCAATACGTATTCAGCAAAATCGCAGGCAAAGCCAGCGATTTTTACAAAGAGGTACGTTTGGATGCTGCGTATCTGATATGTATTATACGCACAAACGATTGGATTTTCCTTCCTGCATGGCACAGGTTGTCCCCTTATGCGACATGTGCCGTGCAGGAACCGGAAAATCTTAATGTTTGCCAGCATAACGTTATAACACAGGTGCAGCCTGTGTTGTGCAGGGAAGAGGAAAGTCAGGAAGAGCCGCTTTTAAAACCAACGGGTGCAATGTCTCAGGCTGATCTGCGACATGCGGGAAAGGGGAAAGTATGGAACAGTTGCGTATTACCGCTGCCGATGATAATGAAAAAGTATACAGGATTTTGGGAGATCTGATGAATGGGGATAAAGAATTTCAAATAATGATAACCGTGCCTGCAGGGCGGAAGGATGTCAATGATTTACAGCAGCCGCCCGAGGAGGTGCTGATCAGGGCGGCGGAAGAGAAGACGGCAAGCGCCCCCGCCGAAAAGGTTTATGATCTGGAGCAGGATGTGACGGATATTATTCATGAAATCGGCGTGCCGGCACATATCAAGGGGTATCAGTACTTACGGGAGGCTATCATGATGTCCGTGCGGGAACCCGCTATGATCAGTTCCATCACCAAGGTGCTTTATCCTACGATTGCAAAGCGGTTCCAGACTACGCCCAGCAGGGTGGAGAGAGCCATCCGCCATGCGATCGAGGTGGCCTGGTCCCGGGGCAGGATGGAGACTCTGGATGCGCTGTTCGGCTACACGGTGAATACCGGCAAGGGCAAGCCCACCAACTCTGAGTTCATCGCTCTGATTGCGGATCGTATCCGCCTGAAATACCGTGAATAATATGTGGGCGTTTGCCAATATAAACACACGGACACATCCCGGGCTATGCAGGGATCAGGCAAGCCCGGCGGGAAAGCTTCCCAAAAAAGGATTAGCGAAATAGCGCAGGCGTAGCCAGCGATATTCACGAAGAAGTAAGTTTGGAAGTAAAACTTCCAAATACTGATTGGTGCAATATCGCAGGCAAAGCCAGCGATATGCATGTAGAAGTAAGTTTGGCAAAAATTTCAGAAAAGGCTTTTCTAACCAATCAGGATGTAGTATAATCAGTTTATCTACGAGAAGGTACAAATGGAGGTTTGCACATGAAAAAAATACTGTTTGCGGCATCTGAAGGAGTCCCCTTTATCAAGACGGGAGGGCTGGCCGATGTAGTGGGTTCCCTGCCCAAGTGCATTGACAAGGAATACTTTGATGTGCGGGTGGTCCTGCCCAAGTATACCTGCATGAAGCAGGAGATGAAGGATAGGCTGGAGTATGTGACGCATTTCTATATGGATTTTAACTGGACCGACGCCTATGTGGGCGTACTGAAGGCTGAAGTGGACGGGATCCAGTACTATTTTATAGACAATGAGGGGTATTTTGGAGGATTTAAGCCCTATGGGGACAACGCACTGTTTGAGATTGAAAAGTATGCCTTTTTTTCCAAGGCGGTGTTGTCGGTGCTGCCCATCCTCGATTTCAGGCCGGATCTGATCCATTGTCATGACTGGCAGACGGGCCTGGTTCCCGTATATCTGAAAGAGCGTTTTCAGGGCAATGATTTCTTCCGGGGCATCAAGTCTGTGATCACGATTCACAATCTGAAGTTCCAGGGCAAATGGGACCCCAAGGTGGTACAGAGTATCACGGGGCTGCCGCAGTACTACTTTACGCCCGATAAGCTGGAGGCTTACAAGGACGCCAATCTGCTCAAGGGAGGCATTGTGTTTGCCGACGCAGTGACCACGGTGAGCGATACTTATGCGGAGGAGATCAAGACCAAGTTCTACGGGGAGGGCCTGGAGGGCCTGCTGAAGGCCCGCAGCGGTGATTTACGGGGAATTGTCAACGGCATCGACTATGAGGAGTTTAATCCCGAGACAGATAAATACATTGTCAAACCCTATAACGCAGTGAATTTCCGCAAGGAGAAGGCGAAGAACAAGAGGGCGCTGCAGGAGGAACTGGGGCTGACGGTGGACGAAAAAAAGATGATGATCGGCGTGGTTTCCCGCCTGACGGACCAGAAGGGCTTTGACCTGATCGCCTATGTGATGGATGAGTTGTGTCGGGACGATATTCAGCTGGTTATCCTGGGTACCGGTGAGGAACGCTATGAGAATATGTTCCGTCATTTTGACTGGAAATACAGTGATAAAGTATCAGCCAATATCTTCTACTCCGAGGAATTGTCTCACAAGATTTATGCGTCCTGTGACGCTTTCCTGATGCCGTCCCTGTTCGAACCCTGCGGTCTCAGCCAACTCATGTCCCTGCGCTATGGCACCGTGCCTATCGTCAGGGAGACCGGCGGGCTGAAGGATACGGTGGAGCCTTATAACGAGTATGAGAGTACAGGCACGGGCTTCAGCTTTGCCAATTACAATGCGCATGAGATGCTGGCTTCCATCCGCTATGCGGAGCAGGTCTACTATGATAAGAAGCGGGAGTGGAATAAGATTGTGGATCGCGCCATGGCGGCAGACTTTTCCTGGGAAGTGTCTGCGAAGAAGTATCAGGAGATGTACGACTGGTTGATAGGATATTAAGAGAATGGGCAATGGCAGTAAAAAAGACAGCTTTATCCTGCAGGCGGGCATTTTAGCCGCCGCAGGGTTTATCAGCCGGATCATAGGGCTTCTGTATGTAAGCCCTGTGGCCCGGATCATCGGTCCTGTGGGGCAGGGGTATTATGAGTCGGCATATAATTACTATGCCATCGTGTTGATGATATCCTCTTACAGTATTCCCTCGGCGATCTCCAAGGTGATTGCACAGAAGCTGTCGCTGCGGGAATACCGCAATGCTCACAGGGTTTTCGTATGTGCCATGTACTACGTGCTGGGAGTGGGACTCGTCGCGAGCTTGCTCCTCTTTTTTGGTGCCGACCATCTGGTGACGGAGTCGGCGGTGCCGGTTCTGCGGGTGCTGGCCCCCACCATCTTTGTCTATGGTATACTGGGAGTGTTGCGTGGATACTTCCAGGCCCACAAGAGCATGGTGCAGACTTCTATCTCCCAGATACTGGAACAGATTGTCAACGCGGCGGTGAGCATAGGGGCCGCCTATGGTTTTATCGTATTGTTCATGGGAAGCTATGAGAAGAGTGAGTCGGCGGCGGAACAGGCCAGCCGCTCGGTGTACGGTGCCATGGGCAGCGCCCTGGGAACCGGGGCGGGGGTGCTGACGGCGCTTTTGTTCATGGCGGCGGTTTACGGCTTGAATCGGCCTATGATCCGGAAGCGGATCGACAGGGACTACACCCGGCAAGTGGATTCCTACAGGGAGATCAGCAGGATGATCCTGCAGGTGGTACTGCCCTTTATCATGAGTACGGCGATTTACAATCTCAGCAGTTCCCTGAACAACAAACTGTACTCGGACATTATGATGAAATTCCGTCATGCCGCCGAAAATCTGGTGGCGGCGGATTACGGGGTGTTCAATGGAAGGGCCATGAAAATTTCCAATATTCCCATCGCCTTTTCATCGGCCATGGCTGCAGCCATTATCCCCACTGTGTCCCAGCTGGTGGCCCGCAGGCAGTTGGCGGACGCACGGGACAAGACGGCCCAGGCTGTCAAAACCATTATGTTGATTTCCATACCCTCGGCGGTGGGCCTTTTTGCGTTGGCAAAGCCCATTACCTGGCTGCTGTTTCCGGACGGGGATACTATTGAACTGGCTGCCAGAATACTGATGGCCCTGGCTGTGTCCGTGATTTTTTATGCGCTGTCCACCTTGAGCAATTCCATATTGCAGGGCATAGGCAGGGTAAATACGCCCATTGTCAACGCGGCCATTGCACTGCTGTTGCAGACCGCTGTTTTGGTGCTGCTTCTGTGTTTCACCGACCTGGGTATCTATGCGGTGGTAATCGCCACTATTGTGTATTCCGGCCTGATGTGTGTCCTGAATCAGATGTCCATGCACAAGGCATTGGGATACCGGCAGGAGATTATGAATACATTTATTGTCCCCCTGGTCGCCGCCGCTTTTATGGGGGCCATCGCCCGGGTCCTGTACGAGATTGTGCTGATGCTGACCGGCTCCATCATAGTGTCCGCCATTCCGTCCATCGTTGTGGCCGTGACAGTATATTTCTCGCTGGTCATTCTGTTTAAGGGTGTGACGGAGGAGGAACTGCGTTCCATGCCCAAGGGCCATCTGCTGGTCAGGGTGGCCAGGAAATGTCACCTGATGCGGTGAGGCCAGGGATACCGGCGGGAACGGGAAAGCCGGAGGTTCTTGGGAGGATGGCTGAAATCGCCCCTATACCTGTTTTAATCCCGATATATCATCGTCGATCATCATGGAGTAGTTGGTGTAATATACCACGAAGCCCGGCTTGGCCCCATTCGGTTTTTTTACGTGTTTTTTCTGTATATAGTCAATCTCCACCTTCTCCTGCCCCCGGCCTTTGGAATAGTAGGCGGCCAGCCTCGCCGCCTCCTCGAAAGTGCGGTCGGGCAGGGGGCCTGCCCCCTCGCATTTGACTACCACATGGGAGCCGGGCATGCCTTTGGCGTGGAACCACCAGTCGCCACCGGTGGCAAACTTGAAAGTCAGTTCATCGTTCTGATAATTATTTTTTCCCACATACATGTGAAAACCGTCACTGCTCACATAGTGGAAAGGCTTACTGGTGACTTTTTCCTTTTTGCCGCCGCGCTTGCGGATGTAGCCGCTGGCGGCCAGTTCTTCCCGGATCTGCACCAGATCCTCCTCCTGAAGGGCGATATCCAGGGCGGTACCGATGGACTCCAGGTGTTCGATCTCGGCTTTGACTTCTTCGGTCAGAGTGGAGAGCGCTTCGTAGGTGCGCTTTAGCTTGCCGTATTTGTCAAAATACCGTTTGGCGTTCTCGGCGGGAGTTTTCTCCGGGTCCAGGGGTATGGTGATCATTTCGTTCGTATAGTAGTTCAGGGCCTCCATGGACCTGCTGCCCTCCGGGACATTGTAGCCGTAGGTGTTGATCAGTTCCCCATAGACGCGGTATTTGTCCCGTTTTTCCGTATCCCTGATCTGTTGCAGCTGTAAATCGTATTTTTTTACATTGCGTTCCAGGGCGGTCTGTACGATCCGGCGCAGATCCACGGATTTCTGCCGGATGCGGGTCAGGGTGTTCTTCTCCGCATAGTAATGCTCCAGCAGGGCGGAGATGGAAGTGTAGGGCCGCAGGGTGTCCTGCCCCTGGCTGTACAGCGTCAGAGGCAGGGCGGCATACTCCGCCGGCTGTTTGCCTGTGTAGGCGATGGCGGGAGCAAAATCGCCGCCCTGTACCTGATCCATCATTTCCCGGAACACATGGTAGGCTTTTTCCAGTTCCCGGGCCGAGAAGGCGGCGGTGGGAGTGTCCCCGTCCAGGCCGCTTCGGTGGCAGACCTCCTGAGCCAATATGGGCGAGATGCCGGTATAACTCTGGTAAATGGCCTTGTGCAGGGCCCCGGGGCGGGATGCCACGGCAGCGAGAAACTGTTCCCGTTCACAGTTGAGGGGGTTCAGCTTGTCCTGGGTCTGTGCTACGAAATAAGGCTTTCCGGGCAGTACCTCCCGGAGGCTGCTGACCAGGCCGGACACATGCTTGATACTGTCCAGGATCATGCCGTCCTGGCTGCAGAAGATGATATTGCTGTGCTTGCCCATGATTTCGACAATCAAGGTTTTGCGGCAGAGATCCCCCATCTCATCCAGATGCTCTATGCCGATATGAAGGATGCGCTCTAAGCCCGGCTGGGTGATGGCGGTGATGCGCCCGTTCTGCAGATGCTTGCGCAGCAGCATACAAAAGCCCGGAGCCGTCAGGGGGCTGGGCTTGTTCTGGTCGGTGAGATACACCAGGGGCAGGGAAGCGTCCGCAGATAAGAGCAGGCGCCGCTGGCCGCTTCCCGTCTTGATGGTCAGCAGCAGTTCGTCGCTTTCCGGCTGCGCAATTTTATATAGCCTGCCCCCCAGGCAGGTGTCGTTCAGTTCCTTTACAATAGCGGCAATGGTTACACCGTCAAAAGCCATGTTGAAATCCTCCTTATATATATTCGCGGCCGGTCAGATTTCCTTCCCCCACGGCGCGCAGGCCCGGTACAGGTATCCGCCCGCCCGGAGCGTCCGGATTTCTATTCGTGCGCCGCATGGGAATAAGCCCGTCAGCTTTTAATCTGTTTGTACATTTTATTATAACAAATTGCAGGGAAATGACAAGTGTTTTCCTCCGGCTATTGACTATCGGGACAATCTACATTATAATATAATGGAATATGGATGTTTTTCAATAGGTATTGAGCCATGTAAGTTCACGGGCTACATCTGTGAACTGTATAGAGAGGGAAGTGTGTAAGGGATTTCTAAGCCGTCATAATACGCCGGTTAAGGGATTTTCTGTTATACGCTGAAGAATGTCAGGCTGAAGAGGGGCGCTTCAGCAATTGATTGGGAGTCTGCGGAAGCGGACGTGAGGTATAAAGATGATAAAGAGCATGACTGGTTTCGGCAGATGTGAGGTCACTGAGAACAATCGCAAATTTACCGTGGAAATGAAGTCCGTGAATCATCGGTATCTGGATATGAATATTAAGATGCCCAAGAAGCTGAATCTTTTTGAGTCTGCCATCCGCGCAGAATTGAAGAATTATATTTCCAGGGGAAAGGTGGATCTGTTTATCTCCTATGAGGACTACACGGGGAACAATGCCAGCATTCGCTACAACAGGGAACTGGCTGCGGAGTACATGAAGTATCTCCGGCAGATGCAGGAGGATTTCGGGTTGGAGGACGATATCCGGGTGTCCGTCCTGTCGCGCTATCCCGAGGTATTTACCATGGAAGAGCCGGATGCCTCCGAGGAGGAGTTGTGGAAAGAACTTCAGAAGGCCATTAGGGGTGCCGCGGAGGGCTTTGTGCGGACTCGCATTGCGGAGGGGGAGCATCTGCGGGATGATCTGACAGAGAAGCTGGACGGTATGTTGAAGCTGGTGGATTTTATTGCGGAGAGATCCCCGCAGATCGTACAGGAGTACCGGCAGAAGCTGGAGGACAAAGTGAAGGAGCTGCTGGGAGATGTCCAGGTAGATGAGAACCGGCTGTTGACAGAGGTTACGATATATGCGGATAAGGTCTGTGTGGACGAGGAACTGGTACGGCTGCGCAGCCACATCGAGACCACGAAGGCTACCCTTCTGGAGGGCGGCAGCATCGGACGTAAGCTGGATTTTATCGCACAGGAGATGAACCGGGAGGCTAATACCACCCTGTCTAAATCCAATGACCTGGAGATCTCAAACTGTGCCATAGAACTCAAGACGGAGATTGAAAAGGTCCGGGAGCAGATCCAGAACATTGAGTAGCGGTGAGGTTATCACATGAATAAATTGATTCATATCGGCTTTGGCAACATTGTCAATACAGGCAAGATTATAGCCATTGTCAGCCCGGAGTCAGCGCCCATCAAGCGTCTGGTGCAGAGGGCCAAGGAGGAGGGCACTGTCATTGATGCCACCCAGGGCCGCAAGACCAAGGCCGTGTTGGTCATGGAGAACAGCCGGATCGTGCTGTCGGCCCTGCTGCCGGAGACCATTGCGGGAAGGGCCCGGGCAGAGAGCGGAGGAAATGAAGATGAATAAGGGGATTTTGACGGTGATTTCCGGTTTTTCCGGTGCCGGTAAGGGGACACTGATGAAGAGGCTGACCCGGGACTATGACAATTACGCGCTGTCCGTGTCCATGACCACCAGGGCCCCGAGAGAGGGAGAGCGGGAAGGCATAGAATACTTTTTTGTGGATACAAATACTTTTCAGGACCGTATCCGACAGGGGCGGATGCTGGAATATGCCTGCTACTGCGGGAATTATTACGGTACGCCCAGGGATTATGTGCAGGAGCAGCTGGAGAAAGGCAGGGATGTGATCCTGGAGATCGAGATCCAGGGAGCCCTGCAGATCAGGAAGCTGGCTCCGGACTGCCTGCTGCTTTTTGTGACGCCGCCCAGCGCCGGAGAACTCAGAAGGCGGCTGGAGGGAAGAGGCACTGAGACCCCGGAGGTCATAGCCAGAAGGCTGGCCCGGGCGGTGGAGGAATCAGAGGGCATAGAAGCCTATGATTATATAGTCATTAACGATGATCTGGATGAGTGTGTACGGCAGATTCACAGCATGGTGCAGAATGCCCATTACACTTCGGCCAGGCAGGAGGCATTTATAAAAGAGATCAGAGGAGAATTGAACGGATTCTCGAAAGGAGCAGAATAATGTTACATCCATCTTATTCCGATTTAATGAAGGTAGTAAACAGCGAGGTTGAGCAGGGGGAGGCCCCTGTGGTCAACAGCAGGTACTCCATAGTGATGGCCACCTCCAAGAGAGCCAGACAGATCATCAGCGGTGACGAGCCCCTGGTGGCGGGCGGTGCCGGCAAGAAGCCCCTGTCCTTGGCGGTGGAGGAATTGAACCAGGGTAAGATCAAGATCCTGGCCGAGGATGAGGTCATGGAGGAGCAGGAGTTATATGACGGGGAGGAGATCCCGGCGGCAGCGCCGGAGGATACCCGGGCAGTTCAGGACGAGACGGAGGATGAGGAGCAGGAGGTAACTGCGGCGGAGGAGACAGAGACACTGCAGGCTGAAATGCAGGAAGCGTAAGACAGGGGGGAGAAATGTTCGGCTGTGAGTATTTCTCCCCTTTTGCAAGAGAAAATGCCGGCGATCCGTGTAGTAAGGTAAGTATGAAGGAAACACATGCAGGCACCGATTGCTGCATATCGCAGGCCAAGCCGGCGATATGCATGGCAAGGCAGGCTTGGATGTTACATTTTCAAAGGCTGTTTACGGAATAACACGGACTTGACCGTGCTGTGCAGGGAAGAGGAAAGTTTGAAATAAAGGTGTGAAATGGAAAAAGCAAAAAAGTGTACAACAAATAAGCCCCACACATTGTGTGTATGGCAAACCTGAAAACTATGAAACCAGGCTTAAGCTATAGCGGTAGAATCATCTGTTATCGTATAGTCCCTTAGCCTGAGAAGTTCGAGAGCCTGTGCCTTCGTCAGAACTTTGGCTTTATTGACTGGGCGGTGCTCAATAAATCCCTCCGGAGTGTAGGGTTGAAGTTTGCTCAGGATGTTCCAGATAGCGGTCAGGAGCATCTTGCAGACAGCGATGATAGCCTTTTTGTGTCCCCGGCGGGTTTTGATTCTGCGATACCTCTCTTTGAATTCAGGATGCTTTTTGGATTTGATAAGTGCATTGGCAACCTGTACAAGAAGAGGTTTCAAATAACAGCCGGCACGGGAAATGCGGGTAGACTTTATTTTGCAGGCACTCTGGTCGTTGCGGGGGCAGCAGCCAGCCCAGGAAACAAGGTTTTTGGATGACGGAAACACGGACATGTCCGGACCAATCTCGGAGAGAATGGCAATGGCAGTCATCGGATTAGAACCAAATCCTGGAGCGGAGCGGATAAGGTCGAGAACGTCAGAAAAAGGTTCAGCAAGCCTGAGAATTTCGTGTTCGATGCTTTCCTTGTGGGCTTCAAGTTCCCTGATATGTGCGAGACATTCACGGAGTTTAGCAGCCTGCTGAGGGGAAATGGCGCCATCAACGGCGGCCTGGATTTCAGCCAGCGGGGTTTTGCAGCGTTTATCGACAAAAGGAGAAACGTCAAAAGCCTCGCCAGGATGGTCCAGGATAAACTGGATGATGGAAGAGGAGGATCTACCAAAGACATCAGAGAACACATCATCGAGTTTGAGGTTGGAAACAGTGAGACAGTTGAGAGCCCGGTTCTTCTCGCCGACGAGCATGTTGGTGAGTTTGAAGCGGTAGCGCATCAGGTCACGGAGATGTCGAATTTCAGGCGAGGGAATAAAGCTGGGCTTGATCATGTCACACATGAAGAGGTCACAGATCCATTTGGCATCCTTACGGTCGGTCTTGTTGCCCTTCTGAGGTTTGGTGTACTTAGGGTGTGCAAGGGTGACCCAGCAGGTTTTTTCAAGGATGTTAAAGACGGGTATCCAGTACTTGCCGGAAGATTCCATACAAACTTCTGTACAGGAGTATTTGGCAAGCCAGTCGGACAGCTCCAGAAGGCCCTTGGAAAAGGAAGAGAAGCGTGCCTGCTTATACTGGGTCAGTCCATTGGGATCGGTAATGCCGATGCAGGCAAAAATCCAGGTTTTGTGGACATCGAGGCCACAGCAGTTTTTACGAAAGATTTTAACCATGAAAAA
>CAMWSA010000007.1 GCA_947176785.1 uncultured Lachnospiraceae bacterium | reverse complement strand
GGGATGTGCTGGTGCTGGCGGGAAGTATACCGAATTCCATGCCGGACGATATCTACAGGCGGATCATGAAAAGGCTGGACGGAAGGAATGTGATGATTGTGGTGGATGCCACGAGGAACCTGCTGGTCAATGTGCTGGAGTACCGCCCGTTTCTGGTAAAACCCAATAACCATGAACTGGGCGAGATTTTCGGGGTCATGCTTCAGCGCAGGGAGGAAGTGGTTCCCTATGCGGAGAAGCTAAAGGAGATGGGGGCGGTCAACGTCCTGGTCTCCATGGCGGGCGAAGGTGCAGTCCTGGCGGCGGGAGACGGGAGCATTTATGAGGCTCCTGCGCCGATGGGACAGCTGGTCAACGGTGTGGGTGCGGGCGACTCCATGGTGGCAGGCTTCCTGGCGGGATGGATGGAGCGAAAGGATTACAGGCATGCGTTTTACATGGGGATATCCGCCGGCAGCGCCAGTGCGTTTTCCGAACTGCTGGCAACCAGAGAGGAAATAGAAGCGGTATATGAACAGACGCGGCCCAGGTGATAGAACGGATGGTCAAAGGTGTCAAGATCAATGACCGGGACCCGGGCGGAATAAGAGGAATTCATGTTTCCGGAGGTTGAGATGAAAATATATAAAGGGAAAAGCGTATTTGGCGGTATCGCCATAGGAAAAATCCAGGTGTACGGCAAGGGGGAAAAACGGGTAAAGCGCACAAAGGTGGAGGATACAGAGGCAGAAATCCTGAGGTACCGCCAGGCTGCCAGGGAGGCCATGGATCAGCTGAAAGTCCTGTATGAGAAAGCCTTGCAGGAAGTGGGGGAAGCCAACGCGGCGATCTTTGAGATTCACCGGATGATGCTGGAGGACGGGGACTACCAGGAGTCCATCGAGAATATCATCCACATCCAGGAGGTCAATGCAGAATATGCGGTGGCGCAGACAGGGGACAATTTTGCGCAGATGTTCGCCTCCATGGAGGATGATTATATGCGGGGCCGGGCCGCCGATGTCAGGGATATTTCCGAGCGTCTGCTGGCCGCCTTGCAGGGGGAGGAGGCGGAAAAGATAAGCGTCAGGGAGCCGGTGATCATTGTGGCGGAGGATCTGGCCCCCTCAGAGACCGTGCAGCTTGACAAGGATAGGGTGCTGTCCTTTGTGACCGTACACGGCTCGCTGAATTCCCACACGGCCATCCTGGCCAGGACCATAGGTATCCCTGCCCTGGTGGGCACCGGGCTTTCTCTGGATGATACAATAGATGGAAAAACGGGCATTGTGGACGGCACGGACGGAACCTTCTATGTGGAGCCGGACGAGGAAACCTTGAGCAGGCTGCAGAAGGCCCGGCAGGAGGAGCTGCTTAAGAAGGAGCTTTTCCAGACATTGAAGGGAAAGGAAAACATCACGCTTGACGGTCAAAATATCCTGCTGTATGCTAATATTGGAAATATGAAAGACCTGGCCGCCGTCTTGCAGAATGACGCAGGCGGGATCGGGCTTTTCAGAAGCGAATTCATCTACCTGGAGAGGGACGATTTTCCCTCGGAGGAGGAGCAGTTCAAGATTTACCGCACCGTGGCGGAGACCATGGGGAAAAAGCGGGTGGTCATCCGGACCCTGGATATTGGGGCGGACAAACAATGCGGCTATTTCAAGATGGAGAAGGAAGAAAACCCGGCCATGGGATGCCGTGCCATCCGTATCTGCCTGACCAGGCCGGAGATCTTTAAGACGCAGCTGCGGGCGCTTTTCCGTGCCAGCGCATTCGGGAAAATCGCTATTATGTACCCCATGATCACCAGTGTGTGGGAGGTGCGGAAAATAAAGGAGATCGCAGAGGAAGTCAGGGAAGAACTTAAGGGACAGGGGATTGCCTGTGGGAAGCCGGAGCAGGGCATTATGATCGAGACTCCCGCCGCGGCCATCATCAGCGATCAGCTTGCCCGGGAGGTAGATTTCTTCAGCATAGGCACCAATGACCTGACCCAGTACCTGCTGGCGGTGGACCGGCAGAATAGGGCGCTGGATGAATTCTGTGACACGCACCATCCCGCCATCCTGCGGATGATAGAGACGGTGGTGGAAAATGCCCACAGGGCAGGCATCCGGGCGGGCATCTGCGGAGAGCTGGGAGCGGACCCGGAACTCACCAGAGACTTCCTGGCCATGGGAGTGGACGAATTGTCCGTATCCCCGGGCAGAATCCTGCCCATCCGCAAGATTGTGCTGGAGACGGATGTTTCGGAATATAAAAAAGACTGGCGGAAAAGCTGGAAGTGAAGCATCCCCAAAGGATGTATGCAATAACACAGGCATATCGGGCGTATGACGGGGCCGGACCCCTGATATGCAGGAAACTGGGAAACGGCTATAACCGCAATGGAGGACCACATGTTATCAGAGCAGAGGCATAGGATGATATTGAAGCTTCTGGAGGAAAAGCGCAGTGTCACGGTGGCTGAACTGACGGAACTTTTGAATATCTCGGAATCCACCGCCAGGCGGGACATTGCCATGCTGGACAGGGCCGGCCGGCTGGTGAAGGTATTCGGAGGCGCTGTCCTTTCGGATAGGGAAAACGTCTATCTATCTGCGGAGCCCACGGTGGCGCAGAAGGCGGAGGTCTATAAGGAGGAAAAGACGCGTATTGCCAGATACGCCGCCTCCCTGATCCGTCCCCAGGATTTCGTGTATCTGGATGCGGGAACCACCACCGGCTACATGCTGGACTACCTGGAGGGGATGGATGTAACCTTTGTGACCAATGCGGTGGCCCATGCCCAGCGGATCGCCGCCCTCGGCATGCATGTCATCCTTGTGGGCGGCACGCTGAAGACCTCCACGGAGGCGGTGGTGGGGACCCCGGCGGTACTGATGCTGAAGGACTATCACTTCTCCGTGGGATTTTTCGGGGCCAACGGAATCAGTAAGGCCGCCGGATTCACCACCCCGGACGCCAACGAGGCGCTGGTGAAGAAGACGGCGCTGGAGCAGTGCAAAAAACCCTACATGCTGTGCGACCACAGCAAATTCAACATCGTCAGTTCCGTGACCTTTGCCCCCATTGGGGTAGGGACCATTTTGACGGATGAGAGGATGGAGGAGTATAAGGATGCGGCGGACATTGTTCTGTGCAGATGAGCCGCCCCGTTCTTTTCTACTGCTCCTTATTTTTTTCAAGCCTGATCAATCCCTGATAAAGCAACAGAGTGCAAACGGATGACGTTGTACCTGTCACTACCGTATCTAAGTGAATGCCATGCATCTCGCAGAACACATGGATTACCATTGAGACAACCAATACGATTACCATTACGGCAACTCCCTTTAAAAAATGCTTCATAACTTCAGATCTCCTTTCAAAACAAATATGTATTTATCGTAGGTCAGTATACCAGAAAAACAACGGTTCTCTCAAAACAGTCATAAAATCCCTTATTCCGTAAATAAGCGCGTTTTTTTCCCTGCAAAGTGCGCGTTTATTCATCATTTTCGCAGAGCGGCGCTTGATACCGGGAATCAAATACAGTATAATCAGGAAAGAAAAACTTGAAAGGAAGAATATCATCGAAATGCTGTTGTCTTTTTTTCGGCTCTCCCTTGCCATTCGTAATGTGTGGCCTCAGCGAATGAGCCTGAAAGCGTTTATAGCGCTATATTTGCTGCTGTTGCTTGCCGGAATGCCTGTGACGCTCCTGTCCTGTATACCATATGGTCTGTTCGGTATTCTGGTGGCAGCCTGTATTTATGGATTGGTTGCCTACCGGGATACCGCCGCCCAGAATGTTGTTATGGGCATGATTGGATTTGTGCTTGCCGCCGTGACAGATGATTTGCTGAAAAACCTTCCGAATATGTTGATTCCCCCGGCTGTATTAAGCCGGCAGTATGTTTCTGCCGGTGCCGGGCTGATTCGCATTTTGCTGTTTTATTATATGACGTTGCTTTGCGGAAGGCTGCTTAGAAAAATGTTACTGTCAGGCAAAGGTATTTTACGCCTACAGCAGACGTGGTATTTGATAGATGCCGCATTACTGCTCCTTATAACCATCTATCTGTTCGACAATTTGATTCCGGGACAAAATGGCTCGATCGGTAAAATGATCTATAATAACGCCTTACATATTTCAGGCTATCTGCTTGTTATGCTTTTCCTGCTTCTGGCCATGCGCCGTTCCTGGCAGGAACAAATACAGACAGAGGCAAAGAAGAAAGCCTTGCAGGATTTACAGGACTACACACACAATTTGGAAGTCATGTATAACGGCCTGCGCTCCTTTAAGCATGATTATGTCAATATTTTGCTCTCTATCTCCGGCTATATAGAAAATAGCGATATGGACGAATTAAAGAAATATTTTGACGACAAAATCTTCCCGACGAAGAAGCTGCTTGACCAAGGCGATTACAAGCTGAATCAGCTTAGCAACATCAGTGTGCTGGAAATCAAGAGCCTGCTCTCCGCAAAAATGATTTACGCCCATGAGTCAGGGATTGACGTTACGATTGATATTCCCGACAGGGTGGACAGCTTCCTGATAGACACCGTAGACCTTGCCAGAATACTGGGGATCTTTTTAGACAATGCCATTGAAGCCACATTGGAGACCCGGCAGCCGCAAATAGGCTTAAATATCATTCAGAATCCGGCGGGTGTGTCAATCATCATAAGCAATCGCTGTCAGGATAACGGCGTGGCGCTGCATAAGTTAAGGCAAAAAGGCTTTAGTACAAAGACCGGACATCAGGGAATTGGGCTCTCCAACGCTCAGAAAATCATCGGTTCTTATGACAATGTGCTGCTGGAAACAACTATGCAGTGCGGCTGCTTCATACAGCACATGGAGCTTACCGCAGGAAAGGGGTGACACGATGTGTTAAATATCTTTGTGTGCGAAGATAACGACGTACAGCGGCAAACTATTGTAAAAATCATCCAAAATACCGTGCTGATAGAAGAACTGGATATGCAGCTTGTTTTAGATGCAGGAGATCCCTATGTGCTGCTGGAAAAGGTCAAGGCCAGTCAGAACACAGGCATTTATTTCCTGGATATCGACTTAAGCAGCAACATGAACGGAATGAAGCTGGCACAACAAATCAGGCTGTATGACCCCCGTGGCTTCATCATATTCATAACCGCACATTCTGAACTGAGTTACATGACCTTTCAGTATCGGGTGGAGGCAATGGACTTTGTATTAAAAGACAACCCTGCCGAAGCGAAAGTGAAAATCAGGGAATGTCTGTTAAATGCAATGGAACGCTATACGCTCCAGACCAACAAGACCCATAAGGTCTATACGCTCCAGGCCGGCGGTCGGAAAATCTGCGTAGATTATGACGATATTCTCTTTTTTGAAACTTCCGGTAATATCCATAAAGTCATTCTCCATGCGAAAGACCGTCAAATTGAATTTTCCGGCACCATAAAAGATCTGACAGGCACATTGGACGGTAACTTTGTGCGCTGCCATCGGTCATTCCTGGTAAACAAAAGTAATATAAAAGAAGTAGACGCTAAAAACCGAATCATCTACTTTACCAACGGAGAAACCTGTCTGATGTCCACTCGCATGATGAAGGGACTCTGAAAGGAAAGCGGAACGCCGCCCTGTTCATTTTAAAGCATTTTCCGACACGAAGAATTGATATAGTGGACATTGGCGAAGGAATGAGTTATAATCTGCTTTGAACAAAATCTGTTTATCGGGCAGTTCTCTCATGCAGGCAGCTGCCTGAAAAGGATCACTTATACTGACAAGCGCTAAGATTTTCCAATTCCTGCCAGGCGCATGCCGCATAATCAGGCGTCATGCGTCTGGCAGGCAGGAAAATCTGACTGCTCATGAGTATAGATTAAGGAGGAGAGTACATAATGGGAACTTATTATCGACACACAAGAACGGAGAAAGCAAATGTGCCATATTCTTTTCAATGTGAGCAATGCGGTAAGGAGAGCGGCCCTCTGACGGCTGTTATTATCGGCCCGGAGGCCACTTATAACAGCAATTTCAAGACACTAAGCCCGGACCGGGAGGAGAAGCTGTGCAGAGAGGCCCATGGCAAGCTTGTTCGGAAATTGCAGGAGACACACAGGGATGCCGTGGAAAAAAAGATATTTTCCACGGATTTTAAGGATCAATGCCCCTTCTGCCAGCAGCCCCAGTCCTGGGCAGTATCCGGCCTGAAGAAGAAAATGTATGGAAATCCCAGCGTCTGCCTGATATTGGGCGGGTTCATCGCACTGATTGCGTTGGTGTGTCATTATTCCGGCGATATGGAGTATGTGACGCTTCCCATGGCAGCCGGAATTTTCGCTCTGGGTGTGGTGGCGGCCCTCGGCAGTCTGGCGTGGAATGTGATAAAGATCCGGCAGAAGACCAGGAAGACCGCTTCCGGGGCGCAGCGTCTCCCTGTAATTGAATGGGATGCTGTCCGGAATCTGTTGAATGAGCAATAGCAAAAGCTGTGGATTTTGATAGGACGAGCGACAATGGCAAAAATCCTGATTATAGAAGACGACACGGATATCAACAACCTTCTGGCCAGAATCATGGGCAGGCAGGGACACGAGGCGGTGCAGGCTTTCTCCGGAACCGAAGGAAAACTGCGGCTGGAACTGGAGCAGTACGACCTGATGCTGCTTGACCTGATGCTGCCGGGGATGATGGGGGAGGAACTGATCAGAGAAATTCGCAGGACAGACCCCGACCTGCCCATCATTGTGTTGTCGGCCAAATCTGCGCTGGAGGACCGGGTATCTGTGCTGGAGTTTGGGGCGGATGATTATCTGGTCAAGCCCTTTGCCGTGGAGGAAGTGGCGGCCCGGGTGGCGGGGGCCCTGCGGCGAAGCACCAGACGGCAGGAACTGACGGGGCAGGCACAGCCGGCGGAAAGTGAGACGCCGGGAGGCGGGGAGGAAAACGGTCGTGGACTGCTGCTGTTTAAGGATATGTCCCTGGATACAGACCGGCGGGAAGTGCGGGTGAACGGACAACTTTTGAACCTCACGGCCCATGAATATGACATCCTGCACATTCTGATGCAGGAGCCGGGCAAGGTATATTCCAGGGAGCGCCTGTATGAACTGGTCTGGCAGGGAGGTTACTACGGGGAGGACAACACTGTGAATGTCCATGTGAGCAATCTGCGCAAAAAGATCGCCGCTGTGGATTCCGCAGAATACATTGCCACTGTGTGGGGCATCGGGTTCCGTATGGTCTGATACCATGGGGAAGATCCGCTTTTTCCGAAAAGGGAGCAAATAAATCAGCAGTATCACTGATTGGACTGGTCGAAAGACCCTGATTCACAAAAATGGCGGGGAAGCTCCCCGCTGTTTTTGTTGTAACATATAGGCTGTGTTCCTGCTTTGTTATAAGGATTCTGTTCAGATTTTGAGACAGGTGAAAATATAAAAGGTTTGGTTGGCAAATCATATGCGCAGTCTTGCAACATGGCAGGTCGCCCTTAGTTTGTATATATTGCCCACTCCCTGTTGCTTAAAAGGAGGCTTCGCAATTACCTAATGGCAGGTCTGTTGAAAGGAATGACGCGCGGGAATCAAATGTCGTATAAAGGTGACGGAAAAGAGACTGAGTGCGGGAGGGAAACGATGAAGCATTTACTCAGATTAACGGATTTACGGCCCAGTGAGATCTATGAGATCTTTCATATTGCAGATGAAATTTATGCAGGAAAATACAGGGATACCCTGAGGGGAAAAAGTGTAATACTGTTCTTTCCCGGTACAAGCCTCCGCACAAGGGTGACATTTGAGAAGGGGATATATCTGCTGGGCGGCCAGCCGATCCTGTTTCCCGGCGAGACGCTGGATAAAAAGGAGGAGACCAGGGATGTGTGCGGCTATCTAAATAATTGGGCCGACATGCTGATTGTCCGGCACAGGGATATGGGGCTTCTGGAAAAGCTTGCCGGATATTCGGCGGTTCCCGTTATCAATGCCATGACGGAAATAAATCATCCCTGCGAGATACTGTCGGATCTGTATGCCCTCTCCAAGATCAGGGAGGACTTCACTGCCGACAAGTATCTGTTCTGCGGCCAGGCGGGCAATATTGGACTGGCCTGGAGGGAGGCCGCCCAGGTTCTGGGGCTTGATCTGTCGCAGTGCTGCGCCGCCGGGTATGAGATGGAGGGTGTGCCTGCATTTCACAATATTATGGAGGCGGTCAAGGGGAAGGACATCATATGTACGGATTCCCTGCCTGCCGGGGCTGTCAGGGATTTTCAGGAGTGCCAGGTGACAAAGGAGGCCATGGAGACGGCGAACCATGGCGCGGTTCTCAATCCCTGCCCGCCTTTTTACCGCGGCCAGGAGGTCAGCGCGGAGGTAATGGATTCGCCCTGCTTTGTGGGATATGAATTTAAGAAGCATTTATTGGCGGTTCAGCAGGCGATTATGTTGTATTGCCTGTCCGAGTGACCGAGATGTATACTAACCTCCATGTCGCAGCTCCTTATGTCGTAGACTGGAAAATATATCTCTTTATGATTTCTTTAAACTTTCTAAAGGACTTATTTACAGGGAATGGTTTATGATCTAATCATCACAAGAGAGGTTCGCAACAGAACTCTACACAAGGGAGGAGAACAAAAGGATGACAAACAGTAATGTGATCATACAGGCCCATCAGTTGACCAAACAGTACGGTCAGGCATTGGCTCTGGACCATGTGGATCTGTCCGTTCCCAAGGGAAGCATCTATGGCCTGGTAGGCAACAACGGCGCAGGCAAAACCACTTTGTTGAAAATTATACTGGGGCAGGTTTTTCCCACCTCCGGAAGCTTCAGCCTCTGGGAGGCCCAGGAGGAGACAGCCTGGCGGAGAAACCGCAGGCGCTGCGGGGCTATCATTGAGGCACCGGGTTTTTACCCCAATATGACGGCGGCCCAGAATCTGGAGTATTATCGGATACAGAGGGGCATTCCGGGCAAGGAAAAAGTGCCGGAGAAGCTTAAGGAGGTGGGGCTGGCGGGTGCCGCCCACAAGAAATTCGGGCAGATGTCCCTGGGCATGAAGCAGCGCCTGGGCCTGGCGCTGGCTCTGCTGGGGGAGCCGGAACTGCTGCTTTTGGATGAACCCATCAACGGCCTGGACCCGGCGGGGATCATGGAGATCCGTGGCCTGCTGCAGAAGCTGAACCGGGAGAAGCGTATTACAATCCTGATTTCCAGCCATATCCTGGCGGAACTGGAAAACATGGCTACGGACTATGCGTTTCTCAGCAAGGGAAAAGTCATCCAGCAGATCAGCGCACAGCGGCTCCATGAACTGTGCGGCACCTATCTGGAGCTTCGGGTGACGGAGCCGGAGCGGTATGCGGCCCTGCTGGAAAAAGAACTGCGCCAGACTGATTACAAGGTACTGCCGGACGGAACCATCCATATTTCAGGACAGCCGGAGGACGTGACAGCTTACGGCAGACTGGCTGTGGAGCAGGGGATCGGCCTGCTGGCGCTGGAGCGCCGGGAGATGCAGCTGGAGGATTATTATATGCATCTGACAGAGGAAGCGGAACGCTGAAACAGCAGCTGTCCCCATCGGCGCTGCCCGCAAGCGTGCAATTCACATAGGAACGCCGGAGCGGCTTTATGCGGGGCAACGGTCCCGTGCGCCGGCAGGGCGGAAGCGATGCTTAGATAAGGTGAACATGTCTGAAAATAAAAGTTTGGAAGTAAAACTTCCAAATACGGATTAATGCAATATCGCAGGGCGACCTGCAATGCGCGGGAAAGAGGAAACTATGACAAATTGTATTAAAAGCGAATTTTATAGAGTATTTCATACTAAATCAGTCTATTTACTGACCGGGGCGTGCCTGCTGGCGGCGCTGCTTCTCAATGTGGTGTTGTGGGTTATGACTATATTTGAACCGGATTTTCCCTGGGCCACAACAAAATTTTCCCTCTCCATGCTGGAGTCGGCTATGTATATCCCGTTGTTTCTGTCGGCTGTGATGGGCAGCGTGGTGGTCTCCGACGAATTGAAGCACAGAACCATCAACAATAGTATAGCCTTTGGGCTTTCCAGAGAACAGATCTATCTGTCCAAGGTGATCGTGGGGATAGCGGCCTCCGCAGTCTGTCTGCTGGTGACGGAGGCCGGGCTGATCGGCAGCGGGTACTTGCTTTTGGAGAACAGCGGCCTGGCATATACTCTGTCCCTGTTAAAGGGCACAGCCGCCTGTGTTCCGGCGTGGATTGCGGGAATGGCGGCATTCGTCAGCCTTTACTATGCGACCGGCAAAGAGAGCGGCGGTATCTGGAGTTGGATGCTGATCATGGTGGCCGTGCCGGCGGCGGTGAGCATACTGGGCATGAAGTTTGAACTGTGTGCAAGGCTGTCATCCTGGATGCTCTACACCCTGGTATCTTATACCAAGCCCAATGAGGAGTGGCTGACCTTCAGCTGGTCCACTACGGCAGGCTTTCTAAAGTGCCAGGAGGCGGGGATCATTGGCATATCACTGTTTGTTGTGCTGGGAATCCTGGCCATCAGGCGCAGGGAACTCTAGACCAGGTACATTATACTGACAAGCGCTAAGCTTTTCCGGTTCCCGCCCGGCACATGTAGCGTAATCGGGCGTCATGCGCCGGGCAGGAACCGGAAAAGCTAACCGCTCGTGAGGATAGAACTCTGATTACAATTTGTGCCGCCGGCTGGGCGGCGGAATGGAGATTAACATGAAAATGAAGAAGAAAATCAGTATATTGATGGCTGTAGTATTGTTGGTATCCCTGCTGGCAGGGTGTGGAAAGGTATCGCCGGACATGGCGCTTGTACAGACGGATCTGGGAACCATCACCGTTCCGGAGGGCGTACAGGTGGTGGGCCTTGGGGAGGCAAGCCACGGGGTGAAGGAGTATCAGCAGATGAAAGAACAGGTGTTCCGGGCATTGGTGCAGAACAATGGCTGCCGGACTTTTATCATAGAAGGGGACTTTGGCAGCGCTCTGAAAGTGGATGCCTATATCCATGGAGGAGAGGGTACGCCGAAGGAAGCGGCGGCGCTGATCGGCTTTCGGATATATCAGACCAAAGAGATGGAGCATCTTCTCGAATGGATGCGCGCCTATAATGAGACAGCGCCCCAGGGGGAGGACCTGCATTTCTATGGGATGGATATGCAGTGGGCTGACAATGGGAAAGAGTATTTGTTCAGGATACTGGGGCAGGTTGTGCCGCAGGTCAGCGCGGAATATGAGGAGAAATTTGCATTTTTAAATGATGAGGATATGTATGAGATCAGTGGAGATGCCTTTGTACAGGGAATGGCGGAGGCGCAGAACCTGATCAAGGAAGTGGACGGGGCGCAGAGCCTTATCGAGGAGGCTTTTGGGGAGGAGATCTTTGCGTTTGCGCGGGAATGCGCCTACAGCCTCTATGCCTGCTGTGACATCCGCAAGTCTGATAACACATATAACGAGATAAGGGACAGCTATATGGCGAAAAAGGTAAAATG
Source organism: uncultured Lachnospiraceae bacterium (assembly GCA_947176785.1). GTDB lineage: Bacteria > Bacillota > Clostridia > Lachnospirales > Lachnospiraceae > Acetatifactor. Next base: position 15,579 of record CAMWSA010000007.1, on the reverse strand, counting down.
GTTTATCGACCACGGGGACGGCAGCCTGCTCTTCATAAACGGGCATAACGGTCATATCGGCAAGGTCAACGCCACACCCTGGTATGACTGCCTTGGCAAGCTGCTGGCGAAGGATCTGGGGGACAAATATTTCGCGATCGGGACGGACGCGTATGTCACATCATTCAATTCCCAGACACAGGACGCTTTCGTAGAACTGAAGGTGGAAAATAAAAATGTCCTGAATGCCCTTGCCGGTGAGTTGGAGGAAAAGCAATATTATGTGGACTTTGCCATGGTGGCCGGAAGTGACGGCTGGGGTGAGGCAGTGGCAAAGGAGCAGAGGATTACTACCCTGAGTGTGGGTGCTATCACACTATTGAAAGTATTTTATACCACAAAGCTTATACCGAACGAGACCTTTGACGGAATGATTGTTTTTGAGGAAGTTTCGCCCACCACCACAGACTTATAATAACAAACGCCTTATTTCCCAAATCCCGCATGTCATATGTTGTATAATCGGACAATGAGTGACGTGCAGGGAGGGCGGATGCGGAACTCTTAATCAGGAGGTATTATATGTGGATTGCTGTGGGAATTGCCGCAGGGATGGGATTTATCGTCCTCTTTCTGGCGGTGAGATACAGGATGATGAAAAACTGCATAAGACAGGCAGGGCTGGATCTGGCTGAAATCATGGACAATCCGGGGGAGAACCGCATTCTGCTGGCGGCCTCTCCCTGCCGGGAGGCGGAGCAGCTGCTCCGGCAGGTCAACCGATATATAGACTACCATCAGCGGCAACGGATCGCATGGCAGCAGCAGGAGAGGCAGTTACAGGAACAGATAGAGAATATCAGCCATGACCTGCGGACTCCTCTGACTTCCATCCTGGGCTATCTGGAACTGGTGGATGACGGCAAGCTCTCCAGGGAAGACCAGGAGGCACTGGCGGTGGTGGAGAGGAAGAGCCGGTATTTGCAGGGGCTGATCCGGGATTTTTATGATCTGTCCAGGCTGGAACGAACCGACAGGCCCCTGAAGCTGGAAGCTGTGGATATCACCCGGCTGATCCGGGAAACGGTGCTGTCCTGTTATCCCGAGTTCGAGGAGCGACATCTGGCGGTGGAATTGGATTTGCCGGAGACAGCGGTTCTTTTGAAGGGAAACCGGGAGGCCCTGGAGCGCATCCTGCACAATATGATCCAGAATGCGCTGCGGTATGCCCGCAGCTATTTCCGGGTCTGCGTCTGTCCTGCGGAATATGCGGCCCCACAGGAGGACGAACCGGGTGAGATGAGTAAGGCGTCAGGCGACATGGCGGGAAAGAATCGGATATGCCTGGATTTTTGCAATGACGCGGCGCACCTCACCCAGGCGGATATTCCCTGTCTGTTTGAACGCTTCTACACTGCGGATCAGGCCCGGCCCGGCGGCAGTACCGGCCTGGGCCTGACCATCAGCAAGCTGCTGGCGGAGACCATGGAAGGTGCAGCGTCGGCACGGCTTACGGAGCAGAGGGAACTGCATCTGCTGTTTGAATTCTGGTCTGCCTGAGAACCTTCCGGCTGCCGCAGGCATGGCAGTCTCTGAAAAGCAGGGGGAAAACCTGAATAAGGCATTGATACCATGCGTAATCGCAGCAGGGATATGTGCGGAGACGCAAAATCCGTGCCCTGAGAGAGGCTTTTGGCCTCTCTTTTTTGTCTTTCAGGAAATTTCTCCCAATGGGGAACCTAAAGAAAAAATAGCCCGCCGAAGGCGGGCATAGTTCCATAGCCAGTTATGCACATTTCCATGATGCAGGCCTGAAAAATTTAATGAAGTTTGTGATCATTTGAGCGGAATGGAGCGTTATTATATATATACGAACCTTTTAGGCGTTTGCAAAACACCCGCCCGTTTTTGTCTATATTGACCAATTCCGTCACTGGAAGAGAATGTTTCGCAATTGTCTAAATACGAACCTTTCAAAGAAAGGAGCTGATAATGTGTGAATATGGAAGAAGTGTATTCTGATGATGCGTTAGTAGATCAGATAAGGCTTGGGGATGAAAAAGCGGCTGAGGAACTGATAAAGCGCTATTATACGCCTGTTTTACGTTATTGTAAAAGACAGTGCTTCAATCTGGAGAAAGCAGAAGATTTAACGCAGGAAACTTTTTTAAAGCTGTTTAAGAATTTGTCGGGATATAAAGAAAAAAGGAAATTTAAGGCATATTTATATACAATAGCAAATCACTTATGTATTGATGAAAGCCGGAAGATGAAAGAATGTTCCTTGGAAAATGAAGAAGAAATCAGAAATGAATGTGATGAACTGCGCCGGATAGAGGATAAGTCAGAGATAGCTTATCTCTTAAATGTGTTATCGCCAGAGCAAAGAGAAGCTGTTATTTTACGGTTTGGAGAGGAACTCTCATTTTGGGAGATTGCAAAAGTAATGGGATGCAACATGCGAACGGCACAGAGCAGAGTTAGAAATGCTTTGAAAATTATGAGAAAGGAGCAGGAAAATGAGCGATAAAGAATTGAAAAAGAATTTGAAACAGTGTTTACAGCAGAAAACAGAACTTGAAAAAGTGCATAGCAAAGAAGATGTAAAGAAACTTGGTAATGCCAAGTTGGAAGAAACAGTAAGATTATGTACTGAAATTATGAGAGAACAGAAATCAGCGAAAAAATCGCAGGACGAACCACGGATAGGGTTTGCCCGATATCTGTCGGATATTTTTCGTTTTGAAGGAGTGCCAATATTTGGATTGCAGGCAGCTGCGTTATTCATTATATGTGTGGTAATTTATACAGCAGCAGGCAATCCAAGATATATTCCTGTATTTATGCCGCTGTTTGTACTGGCTGTCATGCCGGCTATTTTCAAATGTCAATATTATCAAATGAGTGAGATTGAAGCAGTCACAAGGGCATCCGGCGCACAGATTATATTGGCAAAGCTGATTTTAGCAGGGGCTGCTAATCTTGTGTGTATGACGATTTTTATATCCTTGGAAGTATATCTTCAAAATTCACGTGAAGAAATTGGGCAGATTATTTTATATTGTCTGGTTCCGTATTTAGTATGTATGGTTAGTATGTTGCGTTTGATTCGGCTGTGCAGAAGGGAAAACATACAAATATGTACGGTTTTAGTGCTTAGCTCCTGCGTGCTTTGGGGTATTTTGGCAAAAACGATGCCGTGGCTGTATGAAACATCTTCTTTTGGAATATGGATCGTTGCATTTTTATTTTTTGCAGCGTTTTTCATAAAAGAAATTTATTTTATTATAACAACAAGAATGAAAGGGAAAATGTATGGAATTATCACTTGACAGATTGACAAAGCACTATGGCAGCAAAATAGCAGTGGATCAGGTCAGTGCAACATTAGAACCGGGGGTATATGGTCTTTTGGGGGCTAATGGCGCAGGAAAGACAACACTGATGAGAATGCTGTGCGCTATTTTGGAATCGACCTCCGGAGAGGTGTTTTTGGATGGGAAAGATGTGATTTCAATGGGGGCGGATTATAGAAATGTATTGGGATATCTTCCGCAGGATTTCGGATATTATCCTAATTATACAGCAATGGAATTCTTGCTGTATGTTTCCGCCCTCAAAGGAATACCGGGGAAGATTGCAAGGAAGCGGGCGGGAGAATTGTTAGAGGAAGTAGGTTTAAGTCATGTGGCGGATAAGAAAGTAAAGACGTTTTCAGGCGGCATGAAGCAGAGGGTAGGAATTGCACAGGCATTATTGAATAATCCGGATATACTGATCTTAGATGAACCGACAGCAGGATTGGATCCGAAAGAGCGGGTACGCTTTCGCAATCTGCTTTCTGATTACGCCGGAGACAAAATTGTTATATTGTCTACGCATATTGTATCTGATATAGAGGCAATAGCAGATAAAGTCCTGCTCATGAAAAGGGGGAATTTTGTGCAGCAGGGTACAGTTCAGGAGCTGGTTCGCAAAGCAGAAGGTAAAGTATGGGAACTGACAGTGCCGCAGCAGGAAGCTAAAAGATGGCAGACAGAATCGACAGTCGCCAATTTAAGGCATGAGGGCAGGCAGGTGGTACTCCGCATTATTTCAGACCATATGCCGAGTGAACTGGCTGTTCCGTGCGAAGCTACATTAGAAGATTTATATTTATATTATTTTCCGACAGAGGAGGTAGTGCATCAATGATGAAACTGTTTTTCTTAGAGCATAGAAAATTATGGCGTAAAACGAGTACAAAAATGAGCGTATTTCTGTGTTTTACGTATGTTGTGATTTTCGGGAGCATACTTTCCTTCCAGTGGTTCAGCTTTGGAAGTTCTAATGACTATACAAGTGCTTTTGGAAATAATTTTGACGGATATAAAGTAATAAGGGATAGTCAGGAATATTCGCTTACTTTTGGCGAGGAACTTAACGATGAGAGTTTACGGCAAATAGTAAGAGATTATCAAAGTATGGAAGCTGCCGGTATGGAAACAGAATTAGATAAAACAGATTGGAAAATTATTAATAGCTGGTTAGGGGTTTTGTATCCTGAACTTAGGGACACAGGAAATCACAAGACAATGATAAGCTATGTTGAGCCGGAAAAGCTGACAGGATTTTATGAAAGAAGGCAAAAGGCAATTCGGGATTTTTTAGAGAACAGCGGTCAGGTTGGGGCAGAAAAAGAGTATCTTTTACAGATGGATTCGGAAGTAAAAGAGCCGTACCGATATGAATGGGTAGAAGGATGGTCAGTGCTGCTTGGTGATGGAGTTGCCGGTATAGGGGTTGTAATGGCATTGTTTCTTGCGATTGTTTTGTCGTCATTATTTTCTGGAGAGTGGCATGACAATACAAGCTCATTGGTTTTAACAACAAGAAATGGATGGAAGGAGATTGCACTCGCAAAAATATATACCGGTTTATCATTCACAATGGAATTTTTTGCGATTCTTTTGGCTGGAAATATTGTGTCACAGATTTTTTTTCTGGGAACTGCCGGATGGGATATGCCAATCCAGACAATAAAACCGATTGCCATTGCTCCTATGAATATGCTGCAGGCGGAGATTTTCGAGTATGCTTTTACATTCTTGGGGGCAATCGGATTTGCAGGAATTGTCATGCTCATATCAGCCAAAACAAGAAGTAACGTGTTAGCGTTGCTTTTTAGTTTGACAGTTGTATATGGCCCAATGGTAATTGTCGAATATCTGCCATATGAAGTGCAGAAATCATTGGATTTAATTCCGTTGGTAGGAAGTCCGGCAGATATTTTCCGTACAAACACATTTCATGTCTTTGGAAAATATGTGTGGTCACCGTATCTGTTGGTTGTTGTTCCGGTTCTAATCGGTGCCTTGTGTATACCGCTTGCAGTAAAGGGCTGGTCAAGGCGGTTGAGGGCTTGATGGGAAATAAAGCCATTTTGCCGTCGTGCGGCAGTTCTTTACCCTTGCATTACAACGCGCTCGCCGGAACTGAAAAGCTTCCATTAAGGGGCGGCAGCACCTTTAGGCTGTCGCCCCTTGACTGTTTATTAACGAAAGTAATCTGTGAGATATTCCATAGCCGTGTCTGATACTTTGAATGTCATTTTCATACCGGCAATTTTCAGTGTGACATAAGGAATACCGGTTCTATTCTTTCTTCCGTGTTAAGAAAATTCCAATGCTTGAACCAACAAGGATAATCGGTGCTGCTCTGACAAACAGCCATTCAAATGAGTGAAAAGCCACGCCAAGAACAGCGGTTTCGGGGTCACTAAAGTTCCACCCCAAGTAAGAGCTTTCTAATGCCAATAAGATTGCAAAAACTATTACTATGCTTGCACATAACGAAATAAGCGACCAATGAATCATTTTTCTTCTCTTGGTTTTCCTTTGTGCCAGTTGTAAGTTTATCACCTCCAATTTTTCGGAAATGGCTTTTAAAGTATCAACCTCCGTTTCGATAACTGTTTCTCCCAGCAGCGTGCTTACAGGTGTTTCAAACACTTCCGATAAAGAGATTAACATGTCGGAATCGGGAACTGACAGTCCCTGCTCCCATTTGGAAACTGTCTGTCGCACGATGCTCAGCTTGACAGCAAGCTCTTGCTGTGAAAGCCCCTTTGATTTTCTGATTGCTTTAATATTTTCGTTGAGCATAAGGGATAGCCTCCTTTCGATTTTCACCACTATTGTAGGCTAAACGGCCCGTTGCTACAAGCAACGCATTTTAACATTTTCAGAAAAATAGCAAATTTCTCTTGGTGTTACGGAATAATGGGCGGCTGTCTGTCGAATTCGTGTGTGTTACTTACCGTACATGAGCATTCGCCCTCCGGATAAATCATGAGGATAGATCAATTATTCCATACGATAAATCATTGTCAGGCCCCCGTCGGCACTATATGATAAAAAGAGCGAACAACCGGATAAGTTCACAATCATATGGGCTTGGATCGTTATACTTAACGACTGCTGTGATTTTCCGAATCTGCACAATACATGCTGTACAATTGGGCAACATGTATTGTGCAGGAAGGAAGGGCTCTTTGCTTTGGATATTTTGTTTTTTTGCCATTAGTTCAGAGTTCATAGTCAGCTGGAAATAATGCTCCGGCAAAACGGAAGCTGGCAGTATATCCAGGCATGAGAAGGGACCGAAGGAATATCTAAGCGGTCTTGCCTATAAGAAACAGCGTAAAAGGACGGCGGTGGATTTATCCCCCTACATGACGAAAGGATAATTGTGCATGAAAAACTTGAAGATGAGCACGATAATTACCGCCATTATCTCTGTGGTGGCGGCGGTCTGTATCCTCATGCTGTACCTGGTGGCCAGCCGCAGTATGATGGTCACCATGCGGGATACGGCGGTGGACAACATGCAGACCTCGCTGGAGGCCAGGGCGGCGATCATCGAGGAGTATGTGGATAAGGCGGAGAAGCTGCTGGTGGCTTACGGCAAGGCACCCGTGGTGGCCCAGCTTCTGAAAACGCCCGGGGACGCCAGGGCGACGCAGGCCGCCCAGGCGTACACGGAAGCCTTTTTTGCGGGCCTGGAGGGCTGGGAGGGCATCTATATCGCAGAGTGGAATACTCATGTGCTGACCCACTCCAACCCGGGAGTGGTGGGGATTACCACCCGTGAGGGCGAGCCGCTGAAACAGCTGCAGGACGCCATGACGGCGGCAGGGGGCATCTACAACACGGGCATTATCGTCTCCCCGGCCTCCCAAAAGCTGGCGCTGTCCCTGTACTGCCCGGTGTATGACACGGACGGCAAGACCGTTCTGGGCTATGTGGGCGGTGCCCAGTTTGCCGACAGCCTCAAGGCGCTGCTGGACGGACTCAGCGTCAAGGGGATGGAGGATGCCAGAAACTATATGATCAACACCGCTGCCGGGGTACATATCTTTGACGAGGACGAGGAGCGCATGGCGACCCCCATCGAGGACAAAATGCTGCAGTCCGTCATGGCGTCCGTGACAGGCGGCGGACTGTCAAACGGCAGCATGGAATATACCTCCCAGGAGGGCGCGAAGAGCATCGCCGTATACCAGGCCATGCGGGAGCGGGGCTGGGCAGTGGTACTCAGTGACAGCCAGAGCGAGATCTACCGGGATGCTTATGCCAGCAGGAATATCCTGGCCGTGATCTGTGCGGGGGCCTATGTGCTGATTGTGGTGCTGGCCTGGATTTCCGTAAAGCTGTGCGTCCGTCCGCTGGAGGTGGTGAGGAAGTCCATCATCAGTATGAAAAACCTGGAACTCAGGGCCCCTGCCGAATTAAGCAGGTATGTGGGCGGCAGGAGCGAAACCGGACAGATCGCATCGGCCATGGGTTCCTTGTATGACACGCTGCGGAGTATCGTATCCACATTGCAGAACTGCACGGAGTCCCTGGAATACTCCACAGGCACCATGAATGACGCCACCAGAACCTTAATTGAGTATGTGGGCGACAATTCGGCCACCACCGAACAGCTGGCCGCCAGCATTATCACCACCAACGGGGCCATCGGCAATGTGGTGGGGGAGATTGAAAAGATTTCGGAACTGGTGGGCTATGTGGTGGACAAAGTGAAGGTTGGGGATGAGAAGAGCAGGCAGCTGATCAACACGGCCCAGGACATGAAGAAAATGGCGGGAAGCGCATTGCGGGAGGCGGAGGTAAAGATCCGGCAGAACCGCAGCAATATGGAGGCGGCCATGGTCAATCTGCAATCCCTCACCCGAGTCAATGAGATGGCGAAGCAGATCCTGGAGATTGCCAGCCAGACCAATCTGCTCTCCCTGAACGCCTCCATAGAGGCCGCAAGGGCCGGGGAGCAGGGAAGGGGCTTTGCGGTGGTGGCCCAGGAGATCGGCAATCTGGCCACCAATTCCTCGGACACTGCCAAACAGATATCGGATATCTGTCAGGAGATCAACAGCAACATTGCCAATGTGCAGGAGTGCGTGGACGATATCATCGGCTTCATGGAGGGGGATGTGTCCCATCGGTTCCGGGAGTTTGTCGATATCGCCAACGAGTACAGCGTTTCCGTGACTAATATCCGCAGCGCCATCGGGGAGATCGAGGTCAGTTCGGAGGGCTTTGAGGCATCCATCGCCAGCATCCGGGACCGCATGGAGGTGATCCAGTCGGCGTCCAAGGAGAACGAGGTGGGTGTGGACGAGATCGTGGCAAAAATCGAGCGCACCAACATGACGGCGGAGGAATTGCAGAATGTGAGCAAGACCAACAGGAGCAACGCGGAGGAAATCAGTTCCGTAGTGGAGCAGTTTACGCAGTGACAGGGCCTGTCACAAAAACAGACGCATAGCCGGGCTGGGCTACGGTATGCGGGAAGGGGGTATATCGTGCCGGAGAAAAAAGTAATTCTGGACGTAAATGCAGAGGTAGGTTTTTCCAACCGGGTTGATTATTGTGTCGGCACCGGGCGGATGGGCCTGGCCCTGCATCAGGAATATCAGGAGCAGCTTAAGCTGGTGCAGGAGTATATAGGCTTTGAACATATCAGGGGACATGGTCTTTTCTGCGACGATATGGCTATCTGTCAGGAGGGGGAGGGGGGCAGCCCGGAGTACAACTATACCTATCTGGACCGGGTGATGGACAGCTACCGCAGGCTGGGGCTTAAGCCCTTTCTGGAATTGGGCTTTATGCCGGAAAAATTGGCCAGCGGCAGTCAGACCGTTTTTTACTGGAAGGGCAATACCACTCCGCCGGCCTCCTATTAGCGCTGGAATGACATGGTGAAGGAACTGCTGCTGCACCTGTGCCGGAGATATGGCCGGGAGGAGGTGGTGACCTGGCCCATTGAAGTGTGGAACGAGCCAAACCTGCCGGGTTTCTGGGAACATGCGGATATGCAGGAGTACTTTAAGCTTTTCCACAATACATTTCGCACCGTAAAAGAGGTGGACCTGCGTTTCAGAGTAGGAGGCCCGGCGGTCTGCGGCGGCAGCGACGAGGTGTGGATCAGGGCATTTATGGAATATTGTCATGAACAGGGGATTGCCGTGGATTTTGTCACCCGGCATCACTATACCACGGAGCTTCCCGAGAGGGAGGGGCACTATGGATATGCCGAACTGCAGGACACGGAGGGCGGCTTTGCCAATCTGCGGACCACCCGGGAAATCATAGACAGTTACCCGGAGTACCGGGGGCTGGAGATCCACATTACGGAGTTCAACACCGCCTACATCCCCAACTGTCCGCTGCATGACACCAACCAGAACGCGGCCTTTATCGCCCGGCAGCTGTCCAGGCTGGGGGACGGCAACGCGTCTTATTCCTACTGGACCTTCGGAGATGTGTTTGAGGAGCAGGGCGTGCCCTTCACCCCTTTCCACGGGGGATTTGGGCTGGTGGCAAACGGCTGTATTCCCAAGCCCACGTTCTGGACCTTTGTGTTTTATAAGAAGCTGAAGGAAAAGCCCGGACGCTGTATCCACCGGGACGATAACACGGTGGTTATGTGGATGGAGGACGGCTCCTGCCGGGGTGTGGCCTGGAATATGACGGCAAAGCGTTCGGGGGCGGATTTTATGCTACGGCTGGAACTGCCCGCCGGGGAGGAGGGATGCCTGGTGCTTCAGACGGTGGACGAGGAGCGCTGTAACCCGCTGAAGGTGTGGCACGACCTGGGGGAACCGTCCAGCCTAAAATCCCAGGAACTGGAACTGCTGCGCACAGCGGCCCGGCCCTGTGTGGAGACCCGGCGCATGGTTCCCGCAGACGGCAGGGTGGAACTGGAATTTCCGGTGCGGGAGAACGGTGTGGTGTATTTTGCCTGGAATCCCGGAAGGATCAGGCCGGACAGGGGATACTCTTACGAGAGAGTGATGCAGCTTGGGGAGTGACAAGAATTATGGAGGAATACAAGCAACACTTTTCCGAAAAGGGAGCTTTTAACTAACACCATAATAAATCGCTCGATAGGATATGTGCGGCATGCACGGAAAAGAGGGGCTATGATCAGGACGACGAAGACAGAAAACGGTATGGTGAGAGGTCTGCCCGGAGCAGACCCCAGAATTACGGTATTTAAGGGGATTCCCTTTGCGGCCCCGCCCACGGGGGCCAACAGGTGGCGGGCACCCCAGCCCTGCGGGGACTGGGAAGGGATCAGGGAGGCGTATGAATTTGCCCCCATTTCCATACAGGACACGCCGGGGCTGGGAACGGATATCTATTGCAGGGAGTGGCATGTGGATCCGGAGATCCCCATGGACGAGGACTGCCTGTATCTGAACATCTGGACAGGGGCCAAAAGCCCCAAGGAGAAGCTGCCGGTGCTGGTCTGGTACTTTGGCGGCGGTTTTCAGTGGGGATATCCCGCCGAGATGGAGTTTGACGGGGAAAGGCTGGCCCGGAGGGGGATCATTGTGGTATCCGTCAATTACCGGCTGGGGGCGCTGGGGTTTATGGCCCATCCGGAGTTGACGGCGGAGCAGCCGGACGCGCCAACGAATTTCGGCTGTCTGGATCAGCAGGCAGGACTTAAATGGGTAATCCGCAATATTGCGGCCTTTGGCGGAGACCCGGAGCAGATTACCCTGGCGGGCCAGTCCGCGGGCGGGGCCAGTGTGCTGGCGCAGATGAACTGCCCCGACAACGACGGGCTGTTCCAGCGGGCCATCGTACTCAGTGGCATGATTCGCAGTCCCTATGAGGAAGATCGGTTTATCACGCCGGGGAGCCTTGCGGCGGCGGAGAAAAAGGGCGTGGATTTTCTGAAGGTTCTGGGGGTGGGCAGCATTGCCCGGGCCAGGGAACTGGACGCCCTGTACATTCGGGATAAGTATGCGGAGTATGCCCAAAGCCACCCCAGGATGAGCATTTCCATAGACGGGCATTTCTGCCCCGGGGAACCCATGGGACGGTATATGCGGGGAGAGCATGCGCAGGTCCCCCTGCTGGCGGGCAACACGGAGGATGAATTCCCCAATCTGATACGCGCCGCCTCCCGGCAGGAATACCAGGATAAGGTGAGGGAGATATTCGGTCAGAAGGCCGGGCAGTTTCTGGCTTTCCCGGAGGCACAGACATCCCGGCAGGCGGCCCCCGGAGAGGGGGACGGGGCAGGGCAGGAAGAATATGCGGCTGTCAGCGGCATTGAGTGTACGGTGAAGAGCGCCTTTTTGCAGGATGAGAGAAACGGACGGGGAAGCCGGGGGTACTATTACCGCTTCGCCCCGGAGATTCCGGGCTGGGATCATCCGGGCACCTTCCACTCCGTGGATCTGTGGTTTTTCTTTGAGACGCTGGCTAAGTGCTGGAGGCCGTTTACGGGAAAGCATTATGATCTGGCAAGGCAGATGTGCAATTATTGGGCCAATTTTGTCAAGACCGGAGATCCCAACGGCCAAGATGCGGACGGAAGCCCCATGCCCCGGTGGGAGCCGTACACGGCGGCGAATCCCTGCGAGATGGTGTTCACCACTCGGGGGGCTTTGCCCGGGCGGGAGAAAGACTCGCCGTTTATGCGGTTCCTGATGGAAAATCTGACGGAGCGCCTGCTGAAGCAAAGCGGGGATGAAATGGAGCGGTGAGAATGCGTAAGGGCTGTGCATTTACGTGATAGAAAAGAAATGGCTGCGGCCCGGGCAGGGTAAAACCTGGAGTTTTGCCCGGGCCGGAGATATGTGGAAAGGCATGGTTGAATAAAAATGCGTATTCAACGATTGATGTGAGTGGTGCGCCGCAGCGCACGGAGGGGTATAAGGTTGAATAAAAATGCGTATGCAACGATTGATTTGAGTGCGCGCCGCAGCGCGCAGATGGGTATAAATATGAGCAAAAAACAGGCGTGGAATCCCTATCTGCCCTCCTGGGAGTATATCCCGGACGCGGAGCCCTATGTGTTTGGGGACAGGGTGTATGTGTACGGCTCCCATGATTTTTACAATGGTTATGTGTTTTGCATGGGGGATTATGTGTGCTGGTCGGCACCGGTGGACGATCTGGGAAACTGGCGGTATGAGGGCGTGATCTATGAGAGGACGGACGATCCCTTTAACAGGGCGGGGAAGATGTGCCTCTATGCGCCGGATGTGACGGTGGGACCGGACGGCAGGTATTATCTGTATTATGTGCTGGATAAGGTCTCGGTGGTTTCTGTGGCGGTCTGTGATACCCCGGCGGGAAAATATACCTTTTACGGGTATGTGCATTACTCGGACGGCACTCTTCTGGGCGAGCGGGCCGGGGACGAACCCCAGTTTGACCCCGGCGTGCTGACGGAGGGGGACAGGACTTATCTGTATACAGGGTTCTGCGGCAAGGGGGACAAATCCCGGCATGGGGCCATGGTGACGGTTTTGGACAGGGATATGCTGACTATAACGGAGGCTCCCAGAATCATTGTGCCGGGCTGTGAATACAGCGCGGGGACGGCATATGAGGGCCACGCTTTCTTTGAGGCGTCGTCCATTCGGAAAAAGGGCAGTACCTACTATTTCATCTACTCCTCCCAGGTGATGCATGAGCTTTGCTATGCCATCAGCAAAAAGCCCACGGGGGATTTCCGCTACGGCGGGGTGCTGGTGAGCAACTGCGACCTGCACATCAACAGCTACAAGCCCGGGGAGCAGCCTGCGGCCTACGGTGCAAACAATCACGGAAGCATGGTGGAGATCCAGGGCCAGCCCTATGTTTTCTACCACCGCCATACCAACGGCACCTGGTACAGCAGGCAGGGCTGCGCCGAGAAGCTGACCATCCGCAAGGATGGCAGCATTGAACAGGCGCAGCTGACTTCCTGCGGGTTAAACGGAGGCCCTTTGCCCGGGCTGGGGTATTTCCCCGCCTATCTGGCCTGCAACCTGTTTACAGATGCGCCCTCTACCTATGTGGGCGGCCCGGAGCAGCCCAAAGTCATGCAGGACGGCATTGACGGAGACGAGAATCAGGGCTACATAGGCAATATGCAGGATACGGCCACGGCGGGGTTCAAATTTTTCCGGGGTACGGAGGCAAGGAAAATCCGCATCTGGACAAGGGGCTACGCAAAGGGTATATTTGAAGTGAGAACGGAAATCGGCGGCAGCGTGCTGGCAGCCCTTCCGGTGGAATATGCCAATGTGTGGGAGGAGTCCGCGGCGGATATCGCTCTGCCGGAGGAGGAATATGCGCTGTTTCTGACATTTCGGGGGCAGGGCAATGCCATGCTGAAGGGGTTTGAACTAAGGTGATTGGGTTTCGGACGTGAGTATAAGTCTTCCTTATATGTGCGGGAGGGGCTTGGCATCGGCTGCGTTTATAAAAATACTTCCTGTAAATCGGAATTTGGAGGAAGAGAGCAGATGTTTATTGAAACGCAAAGATTGTTTATCCGGGACTATACAATGGATGATGTGAAAGACTTACATGATATTTTGGGTGATGAGCATTCTGTTTAATGCATATAAAGAAAGCGGTGCAAAAAAGGAGAAACGGTATGGGATATTTGAGGGTGTATACAAGGGAAGCGCGCGGGCCACACTGTTCCCGGGCGTTGGCGGACAGTGTGCATATGGGGTACACAGGGCAGGATCAGGAGGAGCATGCGCTGAATCAGGGATACGGCATCCTCTATGCGGAGGCGGGCATACGCCCTGACGACACCATCGCCCCCAGGGGGATCAGAAATCCCAGGGTACTGGCGCTACAGGAGGGCTACGGCATCCTGGCGGAGCCTGTGGACGAGGCGGGGCAGCCGACGGGGGAGAATCGCCTGATCCTCTGGAAAACCCAGGATTTTCTGCGCTTTCGGCAGGAGTCTGTGGAGCGCGGCCAGTGGCAGGCAGCGTATGACGGGGCACGGGACCGGATGGAACTGCCCGACTGCCTTTGGGAGGGAATAGAGCAGCGCTGGGGTATGCCGGAGGTGAAGCTTAAGAAGGTGGAATTTCCCCTGGCCGTGGGCTGGGCGGATCCGGTGATTTTTCAATGGGAAGGGAAATGGTATTTCCTGGCAACTAACGACAACAATAACAACATCGGCCTGTTTATCCGGGAGGCGGATTCGGTGGCGGGACTCTTTGCCCCGGAGGCGGAGCCGCAGTGTATTCTGGATTATGACGAGGGCAGGGAGTTTATACAGACCTTTTGGGCGCCTGAATTTCATGTGATCGGGGGGAGGGCCTACATTCTCTTTGCGGTGGGCGGCAGGCAGTGGGCTCCTCAGTGTCATATGATGCGTCTAAAGGAAAACGGCAGCCTGACGGACCCGACAGGCTGGGAAGCGCCGGTGCGGGTGCGCAGGCAGGACGGGGATTTCCTGACCGAGAGCGGGATTACCCTGGACATGACCTACTTTAAGGCGGGAGAAAGCTCCTACCTGGTGTGGTCCTATCGCTACGGCATCGGCACGGCGGCGGACACGGGTTCCATGCTGTACATCGCCACCACCGACGAAGTGCGGCCCTGGGTTCTGACCAGCGAGCCGGTGCTGCTGTCCAGGCCCCTGTACGGCTGGGAGAACCAGCGGGGGACCATTAACAATGAGGGCCCCTATGCGCTGCTTCTGGGGGATAAGGTCTATCTGGCCTACTCCGGCGGCGGGGCCTGCGATCCCACCTATGCGGTGGGCTGTCTTGTGGCGGCTCAGGGGGATGATTTGCTGAAGACGGACAACTGGTACAAGGAGCCTGCGGCCATGCTTCACAGAGGTTCGGTGGAGGGTATAGAAGGGCCGGGCCACAATTCCTTTTTCCGCGACGAGAAGGGGGATTTGATGATTGCCTACCATGCCCAGGATGTGGAAAAATCCCATAAGCGATGCGCCGCCTTCCACAGGGTGTATATAAACGGACAGGGGATGCCCCTGCTCCACATCCCCCTGTAAAATGCGTTCATTTTTCATCGAAAGGAGAAATGATATGAGAACTATTATTACCATTCAGCATACGCAGTCGGTCCATCATACCAACGGTATGGTAGGCTCCTGGACAGATTGGGAGCTTTCCGGACTGGGAGTAAAGCAGGCGAGAAATATTGGCGAAAAGTTAAAAGGTGAATTGGCCGGGAAAAGTTTTGTCATGTATTCCTCCGACTTAGCCCGTGCAAGGCAGGTCTCTTATACAAGTGTGCTAGCCCAGGAGAGATCTCAGGATCTCGTATGCCG
>CAMWSA010000006.1 GCA_947176785.1 uncultured Lachnospiraceae bacterium | reverse complement strand
CTCTGGTATATTACCCCATTGAGGGCAAGAGTTCCGAGATTCAGAGGGCTTTTTTCGTGGACGGAAAGCTGCCCTACAGTGAGATGGCTCTGGTGGAACTGAAACGGATATGGATCACCAACGTGACCGAGATGGCCGCCGATGAGAACGGCATCGTGACCAAGGTATGGCAGGTTGACAGCCAGGGCAACGATGTGAAGCCCCGGGCGGTGGAGGCCCCGGAGTGGGTGGAGAGTTATGTATATGACAGCAACGGCTATGTGACCACCCCCCTGTCCCTGTATCTGGAGGCGGGCACTCATACCATCACCATGATGTCTCAGAGGGAACCCATGCTTCTTTCGGAGATCGTGCTTAACAACAGCGAGAAAGTTAAGGATTATGCCGCAACAAAGGCCGCCTGGGATGCCGCGGGATATCAGGACAGCGTGGCCGAGAGCATTCGGATCGAGGGTGAAAACGCCAACAAAACCTCCTCCCAGATGCTGTATCCCAGACAGGACCAGTCCTCCCCGGCCGTGTATCCATCCAGCCCCAAGGTACTGCTGAACAACACCATCGGAGGCACTTCCTGGCAGAAGGCCGGGCAGTGGGTGGAGTGGGATTTTGAAGTCCCCTCCAGCGGCTATTACAATATTTCCGCATTCTGCAAGCAGAACTTTGTGCGGGGCATTGACGTATGCCGACGGATTTCCATTGACGGCGTGGTGCCCTTTGAGGAGATGAACGACTACGGCTTTGGCTATGAACAGAACTGGAGGGAGGAGATCCTGTCCGATGAGGAAGGAAATCCTTACTGCTTCTATCTGGAAGCGGGTTCCCACACCCTGCGCATGGAAGTGGTACTGGGCGACATGGCGGAGATCATCAGCACCGTGCAGGATACCGTACAGCAGCTGAACTCCATCTACCGGCAGGTGATCTATATCACCGGCGTGGCACCTGACAAATATCGTGATTACCAGCTGACGGCATCCCTGCCCGGCCTGGAGGCGCAGCTGATTGAGGCCAGGGCCGGCATTAATCAGGCCATGGAGGCTCTCAAGGTAACGGCGGGGCGCAACAGCGATAAGCTGACCACTCTGCGGACCATGCAGGATCAGCTGGACGAGTTGATTGACGATCAGGAACGCTTTGTGGAAGTGATTAATTCCTATAAAATAAATGTGCGGGCCTGCGGCAACTGGATTACCCAGGTGCTGAGCCAGCCCCTGCAGATTGACCGCATCATGGTATACTCTCCGGAGAACCACCAGGATATCAAGTCCTCGGGCTTTTTTGCCGGGCTGGGCTATGAGCTGCAGCGGTTGTTCTATTCCTTTATCGTGGATTACAACCAGATCGGCAATGCCATCGACGATACGCAGGAGGGCGTAGTGCTGACCCTCTGGATCGGCACGGGACGTGACCAGGCCAATGTTATCAAGGCTTTGATAGACGAGAACTTTACCAGCAAAACCGGCATCAATGTCAATGTGCAGCTGGTGGATATGAATACCCTGCTGCGGGCAACGCTGGCGGAGGAAGGGCCGGATATGGCTATCCAGGTGGCTAACACCAACGGTATTGCCGGAGCCGTGCTGAACACCGGCAACGATACCCCGGTCAATTACGGTATTCGTAACGCAGTGCTGGATCTGAGTCAGTTTGATGATTTTGAGGAGGTGGCTCAGAGATTCAGTCCCAGTGCGCTGGTTCCCTTCAGCTTCAACGGTGCCACCTACGCGCTGCCGGATACCCAGACATTCCCCATGATGTTCTACCGCAAGGACATTCTGGCGGAGATCGGGCTGGAGGTGCCCGCCACATGGGATGAGGTCAAGGTGGCAATGACCGTGCTGGCTAAAAACCAGATGGAATTTGGGATGCTGCCCAACGAGCAGACCTTTGCCATGCTGCTGTTCCAGAATGGCGGCGAGTATTATTCCGAGAACGGCGACCGTTCCATGCTGGACTCCGACATTGCGGTGGCAACCTTTAAACAGTATTGTGAATACTACACGGATTATAAGCTGGATAAGGCAACCAGCGTGGAAGAACGCTTCCGTACCGGCGAGTGTCCGATCATTATCTCGGACTACACCACCTACAACAATCTGCAGGTGTCTGCGCCGGATATCGAGGGGCTGTGGGAATTCACCGTGGTACCGGGCAATCTTCAGGAGGACGGAAGTATTCTGCACTCCACCGGGAGTACCGGCCTGTCGGATATCATTATGGCTAACACGGAGCATCCCGGGGAGTGCTGGGAGTTCCTGAAATGGTGGACTGATGCGGAAACCCAGGTTTTATATGGCCGCGAGATGGAGAGTCTGATGGGGGCCAGCGCCCGTGTGGCTACCGCCAACCTGGAGGCAATGTCCAGCCTGTCCTGGCCCATCAGAGACTATCGGGAGATCATGAAGCAGTTTGAACAGGTGCAGGGAATCCCCCAGGTACCCGGCGGCTACTATACATGGCGTAATGTGAACAATGCGTTCTACAGTGTGACGGAGGATA
This sequence comes from uncultured Lachnospiraceae bacterium, assembly GCA_947176785.1. GTDB lineage: Bacteria > Bacillota > Clostridia > Lachnospirales > Lachnospiraceae > Acetatifactor. The sequence continues at coordinate 24,677 of CAMWSA010000006.1, read as the reverse complement.
CCAGCAACACCGGGCGGACCCAGGTTGCCACCCCCAGGGAAGAACTGATGGATAAGATCATCTATGTGGACGCGGAGATCAGCTATAAACGAGAAGAATTCGGCCTGCCTGTGGCCGGGGAAGAATAGGAGGGGAGAGAGCATATGGCTAAAGAAGCAGTAAGCTCCGGAGTTTCTCAGGAAGCTTTGGACATCGCAAAAAAGCAGGGCACCTTACGTTATCAGATCGTAAGGAACAGGGCCTCCTATTTTATGATTGCCCCGTACTTTATACTGTTTTTCTTCTTTACGGTATTACCGGTGCTTATGTCCGTGGCACTGAGCTTTACTTACTTTAATATGTTGGAACTGCCCACTTTTGTGGGCTGGAAGAACTATATCAAGCTTTTCCTGGAGGATGATATTTTTCTGATCTCCCTGAAAAACACCTTGATATTCGCCGTGGTAACGGGGCCGGTCAGCTATCTGCTGTGTCTGCTGTTCGCGTGGATTATCAATGAGTTCAAGGGGAAGCTGAGAGCTTTCCTGACCCTGATCTTCTATGCGCCCTCCATCTGCGGTAACGCCTACCTGGTATGGAATCTGATCCTGACCGGAGACCGTTACGGATATTTAAACGGTATTCTCCTGAAGCTGGATATCATCAATGAAGCCAAGCTGTGGATGCAGACGGAGAAATACATACTGCCCATACTGATTGTGGTACAGCTGTGGCTGTCCCTGGGCACGGGCTTTTTGTCCTTTATCGCAGGCTTGCAGACCGTGGATAAGAGCATGTATGAGGCGGCGGCCCTGGACGGCGTCAAGAACCGTTGGCAGGAACTGTGGTATGTGACACTGCCGGCCATGAAGCCCCAGCTGATGTTCGGCGCGGTGATGCAGATTACCCAGTCCTTTGCGGTGGCCGATATCTCCATCAACCTGGCAGGCAATCCATCGGTCAATTACGCCGGCGCAACGGTCGTAACCCATCTGCTGGATTACGGCTCCACCCGTTTTGATATGGGTTATGCGTCCGCAATCGCCACCATCCTGTTCCTGTTGATGGTAGGCACCAACAAACTGGTACAAAAAATATTAGGAAGGGTGGGAGAATAAGTGGCTGAGAAAGATACTATCAAAATAAAAAGACGCTTCTTTCGCAAAAGAGAAAAACAGCTGAACCGGTCCATGGCAGGTAACACCCTTTTGTTTGTCCTGATGTTCATCTGCGGTATCTTCATGGTACTGCCGCTGGTAATGATTATTAACAACGCGTTAAAGCCCCTGGATGAGTTGTACCAGTTCCCGCCCAAGATCTTTGTGCGCAACCCGACACTGGAGAACTTTTCGGATCTGTTCGTGCTGATGAACGATTCCTGGATTCCGTTTTCCAGGTACATCCTGAACACCATCATCATCACCGGCTTCGGCATGGTGGGGCATGTGGTGGTGGCTTCCCTGGCGGCTTATCCGCTGGCAAAGCACAAATTCCCGGGCAAGAATATTCTGTTCAGCATGGTCGTGCTGTCCATGATGTTCTCCTGGACCGTAACGCAGATCCCCCAGTACCTGATTATTTCCTGGATGGGAATCAACAACAATTATCTGGCTTTGATCCTGCCGGCCTGGTCCTTCGGCATGGGCCTGTACCTGATGAAACAGTTCATGGAGCAGCTGCCTGACTCCCTGATGGAGTCGGCGAAGCTGGACGGTGCCACCGAGTGGCATATCTTCTGGACCATTGTGATGCCCAATGTAAAGCCCGCCTGGCTGACCCTGGCCATCTTCCAGTTCCAGCAGATGTGGGGCAACACCGGTTCCATGTTCCTGAGAGACGAACAGTTAAAGCCCCTGCAGTTTGCACTTCAGCAGATCACTGCAGGCGGCGTGGCGAGGGCAGGGGCGGCGGCAGCCGTAACCTTTATCATTGCGGCCGTACCCATCATTTTCTTCCTGATCTGCCAGAGCAATATCTTAGAGACCATGACAACATCCGGTATGAAGGACTAAGAGGGAGGAGCGTATATGATAAACCAAAAACTGGTCAGAAAAATAGCAAAAAGCGCTGCGGCTTTCCTCCTTGCGGTTGTGACCGGGGTAACTGCGATTCCCCAGGAGGCGCAGGCATCCAGCCTGCCCTATCAGCCTTATAACTATAATTACTGGGAGGACATCGTATTTACTCCCGCAGCCTATGAACCCAGGAAAATTGTTTCCGGCCTTGACTTTACATTTGAAGGGGAGCCCATCGGGGCATTTGTGACCCCTCAGGATTTGTGTAAGTCCCCCACAGGGGATGTGTATATCGCGGACACCGGCAATAACCGGATCGTGGTGGTAGATTCCACTATGACGGAGGTTCGCAGGATCATAACAACCTTTGACAATAACGGGGCGGAGGACGGCTTTAAGCAGCCCACGGGCGTGGCCGTATCCCAGTCTAACCAGCTGTATGTGGCGGATTCCCAGAACCGCCGTGTGGTGGTCCTCAATGAAGACGGCACCCTGGCCAGGTTCGTTGAGAACCCGCAGTCCGAGGTACTGGAGGACGGATACCAGTTTGTGCCGCTGAAGGTGTCTGTGGATTATGCGGACCGTGTGTACTGCATCGCGCAGAACATGTTTGAAGGGATCATGGTGTTTGAGACCAACGGGGAATTTACCGGCTTTTTCGGTACGATCAATGTGGAGATCTCCCTGTGGGAGAAATTCTGGAGAAAGCTGGCTACCAAGGAAGAACGTGCCAAATCCCAGCTGTTCATCCCCACGGAGTTCACCGGCATCGACATTGATCCGGATGGCTTTGTATACGCCTCCAACATTGATCCAAACGGCGAGCAGGGTGTCCGCAGGCTGAACCCCAAGGGCCAGGATGTCATCAAGAAGGGTGTCAACGAGAATGTGGGCGGCGACCTCTGGATCGACGGGAACACCGATTATTCCGGCCCTTCCCAGTTCACCGATGTGGTCTACAGGGACAGCGGCATCTATTCCTGCCTGGACAAAAAGCGGGGACGCGTTTTCACCTACGACCATGAGGGGAACCTTTTGTACATCTTTGGGGGCCTTGGCACCCAGACCGGAACCTTCCGGCTTCCGGTTGCCATAGAAAATATTGACAGCGACCTGATTGTGCTGGATGCCACCAGCGGCAATGTCACCTTCTTTAATGAGACCGAGTACGGACGGCTGATCAACCGGGCTGTGGCACTGCGCTATGACGGCGACGAAGCCCAGGCCGTGGAACTCTGGGAGAGGGTACTTGATCTGGATGAGAACAACGAGCTTGCCAACACCGGTATCGGCAAGGCTTATCTGACGGCCGGCGATTACGAGAAGGCAATGTATTATCTGGAACTGGGCATGGCCCGGGATTACTACTCCGTGGCATACAGGCGCTACAGAAACAATTTCCTGACGGCCAACGCCAATGTGCTTTTGTCCATACTTTTCGTGATCATTATCGCGTGGGTTGTATGGAGAAGAATCAAAAAGAAAAAGGGAATAGTCCTGTTCAAGAAAAAAGGAAGGAAAGGAGGCAGCCCGAATGCGTAAGTTTTTTTCCGGAGAAAAATGGAGTTACATGTTCTACACCATATCCCACCCCATGGACGGATATTATTGGATTCGCCATGCGGAGAGGGGCAGTGTGCCCCTGGCGGTTCTGATGGTGGTCCTCTTTTCCGTGTGTTTTACCGCCAACAGGCTGTTGGCCAGCTTCGTGGTAAATGATATAAACCCCAGGGCGGTGGATATCCTGTATGAGCTTGCGGGCGTACTCGCTTTCTATCTGCTTTTGTGTGTCAGCAACTGGTGTATCACCTGCCTTATGAACGGCGAGGGGCGCATGAAGGATATCACCGTGGCCGTGGGGTATGGCACTGTGCCGATCACCCTGGTGCTGATTCTGTCTACCGTTATCAGCCAGTTTATAGCGGATGATGAACAGGCTTTTTACACTCTGCTCCTGGTGGTTGGCATCGCCTACGGCGTTATTATGATCCTGATCGGTATCATGCAGGTACATAATTACACGCTGGGTAAGACACTCATCACCCTGTTTCTTACCTTCGTCGCATTGCTTATTATCGTCTTCCTGATATTGCTTCTGACCAACCTGTTAGGCATGGTTTATAACTTTTTCAGAAGTATATATACAGAAATCATTTTCAGAACGTAAGGGGGCCATAGAATATGAAAGCTTCTAAGGAAAAGAAAATTAAAAGGCCCATGAGTCTGACCCGGCGGGTTGTACTTGGTATCTTTGCGGTGGCCGTAATAGTGGCGGCGGTTTACCTGACTTACTATTTTGTCCACTATGTATTCTATGACAAGTATGAAGGCTATGTGACCTCCTATGAGTATGAGCAGGGCGGCGTGTACACTCCCATAGCCGAGTCCCGGCCTGATGTGCCGGACTTTGAACTGGTGGCGGAGAGCGAGTATCTGAAGCTTTACACACAGCCCTCTACGGCCATTGTGGCGGTATACGACAAGAGAAACGGGGAGACTACTTACACCAATCCCCTGAACGCGGACGAGGACACGGTGGCAAATGGTGCCAATGTGAACTATCTGAAATCTCAGTTACTGATCTATTATTACAATGAAGAAGCAGTATCCGGCACCATGGCTACATACAACGACGCCGTGAGGAAAAATCAATTCTCCACAGAGGGAATTGAGAACGGTATCCGGTACATCTATCATTTGGGTGAGATTGCGGATAACCAGATGCACTTTGAGATTCCGCTGGAGTACCGTCTTCATGAGGACTACCTGGAGGTATCCATTCCCACCTGCGGCATCAAGGAGTACAATAAGGGTTACATCTATCGGATCCAGCTGCTCCGCTACATGGGGGCAACCTCCTATGATGACAGGGGATATATCGTGGTGCCCAACGGCTCCGGTTCCATCATCAACTTTAACAATGGCAAGCGCACTGCCGCCAGCTATTCTCAATATATCTACGACATAGATCCCCTGGCGGCCAACTACACCACCACGGAGATTCTGGATCCCGCCAGGCTGGCCCTGTTCGGTATCTGCAAGGAGGACTACGATATGCTGGTGACGGTGGAGGACGGGGCTTCCAACGCACTGATCACAGCCGGGATATCCGGGGTGTACAACGACCTGAATTACGCCTATCCTTCCTTTGTGCTGAGGGTTGCGGATAACCTGCGGATGTTTGGCGATTCTACCTCGGATGTCTATGTCATAGAGCCTAATCCCTATGACGTGAATATGACGGTACGCTACACCTTCCTTGACCAGGAATATAAGGGCTATGCGGGACTGGCAGCCTATTACAGGGAGCGGCTGGTGGAGGAAGGCAAGCTGACCAGGCTCGAAGAGACCGAAGATATCCCGTTCTTCTATGACGTGATTGCGGGAGTGAAAGAAAATGCGCACTTCCTGGGCGCACAGTATTTACATACCTTCTCCATGACAGATTTTGACGAGGCGGGGCGGATGTCCGACGAACTGGCGGCAAGCGGCATAGGCAGCCAGGTTATGAACCTGCAGGGATGGTTTAACGGGGGATATTACCACGACACGGCGGATAAGGTTCGCATCACCGGCAAGCTGGGCGGTAAGTCCGGCCTGGAGGAGTTGAACGGGACGCTGAAAGCCAACGGCGGCGACCTGTATGTGGATGTGGCATTCCAGCAGGTGACTTTTGCGGACGACGGATTTAACTATGGGGCCGAGGGCGCAAGGTATTACGGTGCCGGATACGTGGCTTCCTTCGGACTGATCAATCCCACCACACTGCGCAATACCTCCGGCCTGGGGTATGCCGAGAACAGATATGATTTGCTGTCTCCCAAATTCCTGCCCAGATATGTGGGGAAATTTGCGGGAAAGATAGATAAAATTGACGTGACAGGTATTTCTCTCAGGGATTTGGGAAGCGTCCTGGTATCCGATAAAAAGAGAACCAATCAGATCTCCCGGGAGGCGGCGCTGGATGTGGTGCTGGGACAGCTGGGAATCCTGGAGGATACAGGCAAAAAGCTGATGACCAACGCGGGCAATGATTACAGCTTTGCCTACACGGACACCATTATCAATGCGCCGATCAGCGGCAACAGCCTGCCCATTATTGATGCCGATATCCCTCTGTATGAGATGATTACGCACGGATATATAACCAGTGCCTCCGGCCATTTAAACTTTGTGAACCGGGACGATCTGGCCAGCACAACTTTAAATCTGATTGAATTTGGAGTTTCTCCCCACTATGTGTTTACCTGGGAGAGGTCCAGCGAGATGAAGAATACGGCCTTGAACAGATTCTATACCACCACCTTCAGCAACTGGAAGGATACGGCGGTAGAAACCTATGAACAGGTCAACGGCGCGCTTAAGTATGTGACGAACGCTGCCATGGTAGGCCATGAAATTCTGGAAGGTAACGTGAGAAAAGTAACCTATGACAACGGCGTGGTGATCTATATCAACTACAGCCAGCAGGAGCAGCAGGCGGACGGACTGACAATACCGGCTATGTCTTACAGATTGGAGGGAAAGTAAATGCAGAAAAAGAAAAAATTAAGCCTTCTCCAAAAGCGTAGTCTGATGGGATATCTGTTCATATTGCCATGGGTAGCGGGTTTCCTGATCTTTTATGTAAGATCTCTGATTATGACGGGGCAGTTTGCGCTGTCCAGCCTTAGTATCGACGCTGTCAACGGCGGATATTTGCTGGAACCGGTGGGCCTGGAGAACTTCCGGTACGCGTTGAGGGTCCATGCGTCCTTCAAGCAGGTGCTTACCACCTCCGTCATGGATATGCTGATTGATGTGCCGCTGGTTACCTTTTTTGCCCTGTTTATGGCGATGCTGCTGAATAAGAAATTCCCCGGGAGGGGGCTGGTAAGAGCCATATTCTTCCTCCCTGTGATCCTGAATTCCGGTGCTATCCAGGCCGCCATGGAACTGGGTGCCATGATGATGAACGGCGGCGTTGCCAGCCAGGCCACAGAGGTGGCGGCCAGCGCCGGAGAGACCATGGCGTTCAGCATTGACTATCTGATAGATATGTTTGTGAGCCTGGGCCTGCCGGCCAGTATCCTGGATTACATCGTGACGGCGGTTGCCAGGATCAACGATATCATTGCCGCCAGCGGCGTGCAGATTATTCTGTTTATCGCGGCCCTGCAATCCATCCCCGGCTCCATGTACGAGGTGGCAAAGATTGAGGGTGCAACGGGATATGAGACCTTCTGGAGGGTAACGTTCCCCATGGTTATGCCGCATATCATCACCTGCGTTGTGTATACCATCGTGGACAGCTTTACCGGGAGTGAGGTTGTGGATCTTGCTTACTCCGTGGCCTTCGATGAGTTCAACTATGGCTTGAGTTCTGTGTTTAGCTTAATATCTACCGTTATAACCTGTATCATTTTGGTTATAGTCTGTGGGGCGATCCAGAAGCGGACATTCTACTACAACTAAGGAAGGGAGAGGAATCAGATGGGTAAGAGTACCACAGCAAACGCTGTAAAAGACTATTATGCAAAAGCACAGGCAATCATAAGTGACCCGGACCAGGGAAAGCGTTTTTTCAACAATGTGAAAAACTTTTTGATACTGCTTGTAAAGATCGCCATTCTGGTTGGCGTAGGATATGTTATCCTGGCTCCGGTTATCGGTATGTTTGTGAATTCGATCTCCTCCAACAGGGATGCCTACAACCCCATGGTTTATGTACTGCCGGAGTCGCCCACATTGGAGAGGTACAGCCTGGCCATTGCCAGAATGGAATATCTCCCCACATTGCTTCGCAACCTCCTGTACACCGGGGCGCTGACCCTGTTACAGCTCCTGATCTGTTCCATGGTAGGTTATGGTTTTGCCAGGTTTAAGTTTCCCTTTAAGAACTTTCTCTTTGGCTGCGTGGTGGTGATGATCGTCATCCCCACCCACACCATTATGCTTCCGCTGTACATGACCTTCAGGGAGTTTGACCCGCTGGGCATTGTCTCTCTGATTACAGGCAGTTCCATCAACCTGATGGGCACTACCATACCCATGTATATCATGACGCTGCTGGGCTGCGGCGTGCGCTCGGGACTGTATATTTACATATTCAACCAGTTCTTCCGGGGACTTCCTAAGGAAATCGAGGAAGCGGCACTGGTGGACGGGTGTGGGGTATGGTATACTTACTTTAGGATCATGCTGGTAAACGCAATGCCTTCTGTCATAACGGTGGCCGTATTCTCCATTGTATGGCAGTTTAATGATACTTTTTACGCAAAGTTATTTCTGATCAGTGATAACGTGGTAATCAGTAAGCGGCTGGAGGGCTTAAGGCCCCTGATCGCAAATGTGGATCAGATTCTGGACCCCACCATACAGCAGCTCTACGAAGATGCGGGTGTGCTATTGATCGTTGCCCCCATATTGATTATTTATATTATCCTACAGAAGAACTTTATAGAGGGTGTGGAGCGAAGCGGTATCGTTGGCTGATGCTTCCATTATCCACCATCAACTTTCAAATACAAAAAAGGAGGATTGAAAAAGTTGAAAAACAAAAAATTATTAGCAAGTCTCCTGGCGGGCGCAATGGTACTTTCCCTTGCCGCCTGCGGAGAAGAGCCGTCAGGCGGTTCTGTGGAGGAATCCACTCCCGAAGTCCAGCAGTCTTCCGCAGAGGCGGAGCCTACGCCGGAACCCGCCGTCGAGCCCGCCCCTGAAGCCGCTCCTGCAAGCATTGATTTTGAAGATGGCAACATGGGATTTGTGGCACCCTACATGCAGATGGCAAATGCGGCGGACATTGAACTGGCAGTTGTGGACTACAACGGAAGCAAGGCTCTGGAGGTAAAGAATCTGTCCGGGGACGTTCCCTATGTGGCGATTGACGCCACCAGCCTGCTGGGCGCGGATGTTGCAAAGGTGGCAAGTATGGAGGCCGATGTGGCCGTCACCTATGAAAACGGCACATTCAATGCCGTAGAGGGCAGAATCCTGGCATGGAGCGGCGAAGACCGCAACGAGACCTATGATAACTGGTCCGTGTATCTGGAGTCCAGGAACCCCAATACGGCTGTGGCGAAATTGGACGAAGGGGAAGAGTTTGTGGCGGATGCCGGCAATATCTTCATCCTGAATTTAACCACCGACAATGGAAAAAATGACGGCAACGGCAATGCCACCATGTACATTGACAATATCCGCTTTCTGGATGCCTCCGGCAATCTGCTGACCGCGGATACCACAGTGGCATTCGTTGCGCCGGAAGGCTTTGAGAGCAGCGGTGTGGATCTGTCCAATCTGGCAGCAGTTACGGATGCCGTGAACTTTGAAGGCTTTGCCGCCAGTGCAGGCGGCTGGGCACAGGCAGGCTTTACCATGCCCCAGGAGATCATAGATGCGCTGGTACCCGGCTCTGTGGTAGAGATCAGCTACAGCAGTGAAAACGGTGATATGTGGATCGTCATGAACGAGGCGGCGGCAGGCTGGATGAGAGTCGGCCAGCCCGGCGGCGAGGGAACTCCTGCATATTATAACAATTCCAAGAATGTTGCGCAGATTACCTATGAGCAGCTGGCAGCCCTGTGCGGCGATGATGTATCCACCTGGGGAAGCACCATGCAGTGTGAGGCATCCGGCGCGTGGGAGGTCTTCAGTGTAAAGGTCGGCCAGGCGGCTCCGGTATATGCCTTGTCGAACGCTGTAGATTTTGAAGGCTTTGCCACCAGCGCAGGCGGCTGGGCCCAGGCAGGCTTTACCATGCCGCAGGAGATCATCGATGCGCTGGTACCCGGCTCCGTGGTGGAGATCAGCTACAGCAGCGAAAACAATGATATGTGGATCGTCATGAACGAGGCGGCGGCAGGTTGGATGAGAGTTGGCCAGCCCGGCGGCGAGGGAACTCCTGCTGTGACAGACGGCAGTAAGAGTTATATTACCTATGAGCAGCTGGCAGCGCTGTGCGGTGATGATGTGTCCACCTGGGGAAGCACCATGCAGTGTGAGGCATCCGGCGCATGGGAGGTATATTCCGTCAGAGTCGGCACCGCGTCCAGCTTTAAGATGAACAACAACCAGGTGAATTTTGAAGGCTTTGCTACCAGCGCAGGCGGCTGGGCCCAGGAGGGCTTTGATATGCCCCAGGAGATCATTGACGCGCTGGTACCCGGTTCCGTAGTGAATATCAGTTATACCAGCGAGGACGGTACCATGTGGATTGTAATGCCCGATGCGGCGGCAGGCTGGATGAGAGTTGGCCAGCCCGGCGGCGAGGGAACTCCCGGAGCGGCAAACGGCAGTATCTGTCAGATCACTTATGAGCAGATTGCGGCGCTGTGCGGCGAAGACAAGTCCACATGGGGCGCAAGAATGCAGTGTGAGGCTCAGAGCGCATGGGAGGTTTACGGCGTGACAGTGGGCCAGGCCCCCGATGCCGAGTAATATGCGGAATAGGTGAAAAGGGATTTTCACCAGCCTGATTTGGATGCCCGCTGGAGCGGGCAGATGGGAATTACCGGCATCTGTAACCGGGTGCCGGTATCCGCAATTGTGCCGCATACTTGTATGTCGGCACGGAATCCGCAAACCAAACTGAAAGGAGTAGTTTAATTAGATGAAAAACATGAAAAAGTTACTGGCTCTGGGCCTTGCAAGTGCCATGACACTGTCTCTGGCATCCTGCGGCAACGATAACAGCAATTCTTCTTCCGGCAATGAGGGAGGCAATACCTCCAATGTGGCAGAGGGCAATTCCGGCGCAGGCAGCGCGGAGGGCAATACGTCCGGCGGTTCATCCGCAAACGGAAAGAGAACCATCAACATCGGTACCTGGTGGGTGCAGCACTATGACAGTGGGGATACTGCCCTGGAGGACAGCGAGGATTATGCGAACTCCATTGACAAGGAAGGCGATGACCCCGATAAGCTGGAGCAGAATGCGCTCAACCGGCAGATCTTTGAGTGGAAATTTGCCGATGTTGATACCCTTGAGCAGAAGTATAACATTGAGTTTTACTGGAAGAACCTGACCTATACCGGCGTGCAGGAGTCTATCAATACCTCTATTCTGGCAGGTACTCCCGACTGTGACATATATCTGGTAGATCTGGGTATGGCGCTGCCTGCCCAGATGAATGGTCTGGCGCTTGACTTAAAGACCGTTCTTCCCGCTGACGCAGATGTATTTACCGACCAGAAGATCATCTCCTATATGGATCTGGGCGACGGCAAGGTAAGCATTTTGCAGAGAGTGCAGGCACAGACCGCTGTAGAGGCTACTTATCCCCTGGCATTCAATATACAGATACTGGAGGACTATAATCTGGAAGATCCCCGTGATCTGTATGCAAGAGGCGAGTGGACCTGGGATGTGTTTAACCAGTACTGCCAGGCTTTGACGGATGACACCGACGGCGACGGCCAGATTGACCAGTATGGCTTCTGCGGTTATGCCCAGGATGTCTTTGAGCAGCTGATGATGAGCAACGGTTCATCCATTGCCGTCGGCAAGACCCAGACTCTGGATTCCGCCGGAGTGGGCGAAGCGCTGCAGCAGCTGTATGATATGTACAATGTTTACAATGTATGCTATCCCTATGATTTTGAGGGAACGGATTCCGACAGTATGAGAAATCAGTATACCCAGGGTAATATCGGTTTCTTCCCCATGGCTGCCTGGATTTCTGCCGGTAACGGCGACTATGACTGGGATGGCAGCATCGGCTACACCCTGCCCTTTGATATCGCTTATGTGCAGTGGCCTGTAGGTCCTTCCGGCAACCAGGAGACCAATGCCGGCAAGAACCAGACTGCCGGTGAATTCTATATCATTCCCGCCGGTGTCAAGGATCCCGAGACGGTCTATGATTTCCTGTATGACTACTGGAACTGGGGTCCGGACGAGGAGACTACCATTGAGTACAGGGATAACAAGCTTGCCATGAACTGGTGGTACAGTGTAACTGCCAAGGACACGAATCTGCAGGAGTTGAACTTTGAGGTTATGAGAGACGTTGGTTCCAGAACCGTCTTCGACCTGTGGAACAGCATGGGTATCTCCTATGATTTCCTGTCCCTGATCAGAGGCGAGGTTACTCCCGCGCAGTTCCAGGAGACCTACAAGCAGCAGATCCAGGATGGACTGGATGCGTACTTTAAGTAGGGCCATACCGATAAGAACGTGATTACCAGTTAGTCCCTGGGCAACCGGCCGAGGTTTCTGGCCGGTTGCCTTTTTAACAAAATTTTGTGGATTTATAATAATAGGAAAGGCATGGTAACAGAAATATGAGCGATATTAAGATGATAGCCCCTGCGGTAAAGAATGTTCCCTGGCAGGAGAAGCCCGAAGGGATCAAGGGTGCCCCGATTTGGAGATACACCGAAAACCCCATTATCGGCCGCAATCCCGTGGAGGGCGTGGCCCGTATTTTCAACAGTGCAGTAATGCCCTATGGCAATGAATTCATCGGTGTGTTCAGGGGCGAGCAGACCAATGGGATTCCCTATATCTATCTGGGGAGGAGCAAGGATGCCATTCACTGGAATTTTGAGAAGAACAAGATTCCCTTTGTAGACGAGGAAGGAAATCCTTTTATGCCCGTCTATGCCTATGATCCCAGGCTGGTAAAGGTAGAGGATACCTATTACATTATCTGGTGTCAGGATTTCTACGGCGCGTCCATCGGCATGGCAAAGACCACGGATTTCAAGACCTTTGTAAGGCTGGAGAACCCTTTTATTCCTTTCAACAGAAATGCGGTACTGTTCCCCCGCAAAATTAACGGCAACTTTGTGATGCTGTCCCGTCCCTCCGACAGCGGACACACTCCTTTTGGCGATATCTTCCTCAGCGAAAGCCCGGACATGGTATACTGGGGCAAGCACAGGCATGTGATGGGCCGGGGCAGGGAATGGTGGGAGTCCGTGAAGATCGGCGGCGGTGCCGCTCCCATTGAGACCAGCGAGGGATGGCTTCTGTTCTACCACGGCGTCAGCGGCACCTGTAACGGGCTGGTGTACAGCATCGGCGGCGCAATCCTGGATCTGGACAATCCTTCCATCGTGAAGTACCGTTGTGAGACTTTCCTGCTGACTCCGGAGGAGTGGTATGAGGAGAGGGGATTTGTACCCAATGTGACATTCCCCTGCGCTACCATCCATGATCCTGTGAGCGGTAAGATCGCCATTTACTATGGCTGCGCAGACAGCTATGTAGGGCTGGCATTCTGCTATTTTGACGAGATCGTGGCTTATATCAAGGAACACAGTGTGGTGACCCAGGAGGACACTGAGATCGGCAAGAGATAAATGTATGGTAAACGGCATAACATATTTTGGCTTTCGGCCCTGCAGAGGCCGTATAGGGAAGCTTTTGCAGGACCGAAAGCGAAATTTCTAATGTCGTTGCCTATAGATAAGAGGAGCGGGAGACAAATGGATGTTTCCCGCTTTTTCCGCAGATTGCGGCCTGGTATTATAGCGCTAAGATTTGCCAATTCCTGCGCCCCTTGCCGCATGATTGGGCAGTATGTGACATGCAGAAAGGAAATTTAACCTCTCGTGGGTATAACAGCGGGGTATGGGAATGAGGGCATAAGACAATGGGAATCATTCCCTATTGCCCATCCACTTGTTCCCGGAACGGGAGTTTCGCAAACGCCTATTGCCTGTAAAACAGAAAGGAGAATGAATATGAGGTTTGTGTATCCGGAGGGAAAGAAAAAGGCACTGACTTTCAGCTATGATGACGGTCAGATTCATGATCGAAAATTGGTTGAGATTTTAAACCGGCATGGGATGAAGGGAACTTTCCATCTGAATTCCGGAAAGCTGGCCCAGGACAGAAACCACGACATCTTTGTGGCGGCGGAGGAGGTGGCGGAGTTGTATGCGGGCCACGAGGTGTCAGTCCACGGCGTGCAGCACCGCAATCTCCCCACGCTGACAAGAAACCAGGTGGTATATGAGGTGTTGGAGGACCGGCGGACGCTGGAGAAGCTCACCGGCAAAATGGTGCAGGGTATGTCCTATGCCTTTGGCAGCTACAGTGAGGAGATCATTGAAATATTGAGAAGTCTGGGCATCAAATACTCCCGTACGGTCAATTCCACCAATGGCTTTTTCCCGCCCGCCGACTTCCTGTCCTGGCATCCCACCTGCCATCATAACGGCAGGCTGATGGAATTGGGGCAGAATTTCCTGTCTGTTCCCGGCTATGTGGAACTGCCCCTGATGTATGTATGGGGCCATAGCTTTGAATTCGCGGGAAACGGGGATTGGAGCGTAATAGAGGAATTCACGGAACTGATGGAGGGTAGGGATGATATCTGGTATGCCACCAACGGGGAGATCTGTGACTATATCCTTGCCGTGCGTAGCCTGGAATCCAGCGGGGACGGCCTGACATTGAAAAATCCCACAGCCGTCAGCGTGTGGATCAGGAAGGACAGCGGTCAGGAACTGCTGGAACTCCGGCCTGGAGAGTGCGTGTATATAGGGGAGAGATAAAAAAGATAGAGGCCCTGAAAAAACATATGCTGAATTGAAAAGAGAATATATTTCTCTTAAAGCCATCTTACAGGTGGCAGGTGTGAATCTAACAGATATAATGAAATCAAAGAGTAGTCAACCAGATAGCAGCAGCCCAAAACAAGGTGTAAAGTCCGGATTAAATTATTGAGACTTTATACCTTGTTGGTTTATGGCGATAAAAGTTCTTGAAGCATGCGGTTATTGTTTATGAGCAGCTTCTTCGATCAGCCGCACTATGGTGCGTATAGAATCCATCTGGCCGCTGCGGCTCATGGCGTCGTGGTAACTCTGGCGGTTGCAGAAAAGCTCCTGTACCTTGGTTACCAGCAGTTCCGTGGTCAGATCGTCTTCGTTTATGACGATGGAAAAGCCCTGGGCCTCAAAGGAGGCGGCGTTGAGCAGTTGGTCGCCCCTGCTGCTGGCAGCGGGCAGGGGAATCAGGAGGTTGGGCTTTTTCAGCGCCAGCAGTTCGCAGATGGAGTTGGCACCGGCCCGGGAGATCACGACATCCGCCATGGCGAACAAATCTTTCAGTTCCGCCTTGATATATTCAAACTGCTTATAGCCGGGAGTCGCCAGCAGAAGATTGTCGATCTTGTCCTTGCCGCACAGATGTACCACCTGGAAATCCTCCAAAAGCCGGGGCAGGGCGTCCCGAACCGCCTTGTTTACGTTGGCTGCCCCCAGGCTGCCGCCGATGACCATGACCACCGGCTTGTTGGCGGTGAAACCGCACATATCCAGCCCGGCTATCTTGTTGCCCTGTGCCAGTTCGGCCCTGATGGGGGAACCGGTGAGTACGGCTTTTCCCTCCGGCAGCATCTGCATGGTCTCCGGGAAGTTGCAGCATATTTTATCGGCCACGGGATAACATAGCTTGTTGGCGAGGCCGGGGGTCATGTCGGACTCGTGGATGATGCAGGGGATACCCAGCGCCGCCGCTGCGCGCACCACGGGGACGCTGACAAAGCCTCCCTTGGAAAACACTACATCCGGGCGGAATTCTTTCAGATATTTCCTGGCTTCGGCGAAGCCCTTCAGCACCCGGAAGGGATCCGTCAGGTTCCTGATGTCCAGATAACGGCGCAGCTTGCCGGTGGATATCCCTGTATAAGGGATTTCAAAATCCGCAATCAGTTTTTTCTCAATACCGTCATAGGAACCCATGTAAGAGATCTCATACCCGGCCCGGCACAGTGCCGGAAGCAATGCGATATTCGGAGTCACATGGCCGGCCGTGCCGCCCCCCGTAAGTACAATTTTCTTCATCCCAGCGTTTCCTCCAATGCGTGGGCCAGCTGATCCGGGCAGGAGGTGGGCTTAAAGCCACATCGGATGCCCTTGAGTTTTTCTATCACTTCTTCCACTTTCATACCCTGCACCAGGGCGCAGATGCCTTTCAGATTGCCATTGCAGCCGCCGGTAAACTGTACGGATTTGACAATGCCGTCCTCGATCTCGAAATCTATCGCACTGGAACAGGTTCCCTTTGTATGATATGTCATATGTATCTCCTCCATTCCGTTTTATTGAAATATAGTATAGCAGATTTTTCCAGGCGCTTCAAGGTGTATCTCTGGATTCACGACGAACGCATGAACAGTTTTATAGGCAATTACCATAATTGCCGTTCATAAAAATTCAATGCTTCTTCCTAAATATTAGATAAGCCATTTGTATTTATTTAGTCTCCTCAATATATATCTGTACTCTACTCTGGATAATCCCTGCCACCTCTTTGGCGCTCTTATCCCCTGCAAAATATGGTTGCAATTCCTCCGACAAGATCGACCCAACCAGTGTATAGCGCCAATTTGGTGCTGGCTCGCAGGTCTCAATAAAGGCCATGTATTCTTCGGCCCAACTCGTTCCATCAGGTTTCAAGTCAAGTTCCATAATAGAATCTTCCCTGGCAGATATTTTAAGCACATATTTTTTTTGAAATTCATGATATACCACACTGTCTTCTATGACATCTTTTCTGATACTCATATTACTGTAAACAAACTGTTCGTCAAAACTAAGGAGATATGTAAGCAGTTCCTTTATTTCATCCAGGTGCTTCGCCTGGGTATTGACGACTAAGTATGTATTATCTGCGGTAATATAATTTTTGCCCCCCTCCCTGGTGGGAAAACCCACTATATGCGCACTGCCATTATACATGTTCATAAAGGAAGAAAAACCGCTGATTCCATCTATAAAAGTCCCGGCCCAAGCAATACTGTCTCCCTCCTTTAACTGTCTTCCGTGTTCTTCGCTATCCAATGCAATCGGCTTTATTTGCCCATATTTTTTGCAGATCTCCAACAACCGGATAAACTCCGGACTGTCAAAGTTACAATATCCACGTCCCGTATCCAAAAATTCTGATCCATCCAAGTCTGTTAATAACACTTCACTGAGCAATTCATATGGTTCAACAGTATACCCGTCATAATTAAATACTGTTCCCCAGTCCTCACGAGACTCCATGATCTCCAGAACGTCTTCCCGTGTCCATGAATCCCCTTCCCAGAGAGCATCAGAAACAACTACTGTATCATACAAAGCATATAATTTGATTCCCACAAGCTGATTATTCAGAGTTCCCGACTGAATCACGCCGGGCCAAATCTGCTCCTGTATGTCCTCCGGTATCAATTCTGCCAAGTCCATCAGCAATCCCTTTTCCTGAAGAACATACATATCCTCCTCACGCACCCACATCAATTCCGGCCCCCGACCCGCAGCCAGTTCCATAAAAACATGATCCCGGATAGCCGGCCTGTCCAGTTCGTCCTCACACCGCTCCTGTATCAGTTCAAGTTCAGGATGACTTTGAAAAAATATCTTGGCAGGTCTGGCCAGGTTGTCCGAACCCATAACAGTGAGGTAGGCAATCCGCAGTTCATCCTCCTTATGCCTCTCCTCTCCGGACAAAACATAGATACATGGTTTGTCTTCCTCCAACTCACAGACAAGCACCTCTCCCCGGGAGTTTGTCAACAGATTATTTGAAACAGGTGAGGAATTAAGCCCATTCTCATGTAATTCCAATAACCTGGTTCGGGTATTGCTCTCCTTATCCCATCTGTTTAAGCTTTCCAGCGTGGTATAGTACATAGTATCCTCGCCATCCATACATAGGGCCCTGACCAGTTCACCATCAAAAACAGCCAGGGGAGTCTCATCTCCTCTTTCGGCATCATACAGGAAGAATTGCGTTCTATTATCCTCCTCCTTGCAACGTCCCAGGATAATGGAACCCTCCCCCGTGTCATATATCCTGTTCTCAAACCGATGCAACATATCCGCATTCCATGGGTAGTCCTCCTGATCTGGAAAGGGAGCCTGCTGAGATAAAATATTCCCTTCCATGTCTGTTATAACAAGAAAATCCCCCTCATGATCCCGCATCCGAAAAGAAATCTGTCCGCCGTCCTGCACATCTATAGACTGTATATAGCCGTTTTCCCTGTCCGGAATCTGCAGGGCAAAGGGTAATTGCTCTGTCTCCTTGGTCTCACCATCAAAAATGTACAGGGACAGATACTCTCCCGTGATCTCCTCTCCGGTATACACCCACAGCATATAAAGCTTTTTTGCGTATGTATCATAGAAGCAATTTCTTTCCTGGAACTCACCGTCCGGATCATCAAACTGCAGAGTAATAATCTCGTTGACGTAAAGCTCTTCCTCCCCTTTCGTACCGGTTTGAGCACCGGTTATCATATCCTGCTCCTTGGATGTCAGACTTCCGGCTTCCTTTCTGCATCCCATCAAGTACAACATACTCACAAGCAATAATAGACTTTTTCTCAATTTTTTCCCCATAAACCTGTATTCCTTTCAACTCGTTTGACCTAAGGTATGCTCTTTTAGCAATCATTAAAGTGGAGAGCCTCAATAGCTATAACCCGCCATGCTGTCCGTCCTTACGAATTAGGAACATGATGCACATCCCTTTGTGAACCATATGAAACATGACCGCAGGAACATACATATGTTAATTTGTACATCGTTATTGAGAGAGTACAATTGGAATGTGTACTACAAGTTTCTGTCCAATGACCATCAAACTCGCCATATGTTGTAACAGTATGCCCCTCATGAGATTCCGCTGCCCTTGCCATAATAGCAGGACCGCAACAGAACATTAAGCACATCATTGTCATCAGTGCAATAATTTTTTTCTTCATAAAGAAAACCTCCTTTAGGTAATTCCCCTATACTTCCACATGACTGCATATTGCATACCTTAAAATCAAACGGTCTATTTTTATAATAGATTACCTTCATAAAAATGTCAACCATTTATTATTTACTATACAACATAACAATACATAAAAAATAAACCCCCCGTTTTATTCATACCTTTGCATAAACCTCTTTTATTTAAGTCATATATATTATACGTTTTTTTCTCATGCGTTTGTCATGCAGGAATTTCGGGGGAGTGGAATCGGGCGGAGGGAGGAGACGGCAGTTCTGGCAGTCGAAAGGGGCAGGTAATTGTCTGCAAAGCTATTTTTGAGACGAGAAAAGACGGAATATGTCGGAAAAAAACGGCGAGTATACATTCGGGAAATATTGCAATGTCGTATGGTTAAGATATATGATGTAGCCAGAGGGATTATCCCTGTAAAAAGAAGGCGGCGGGACGCTCAAACAGCAACTGCCCGGACAGCGCCCGGAAAAAAGTCTCTCAATAAGAAAGGGTGACCGCAATGACAATGTTTCCGATATTAGAACAAGAAAAAGTAGCCTCCATAGTCATGCTGGCCTGTATGGCCGGCAGTATACTGATGCGGGTGGGGCTGGGACTGATGTATCTCCATTTGATCCATGAGACGGACAATATGGCCAGCACCCGCAGCAGACAGTTAAAGCAGTGCAAGCTGAAATTTGCCAACTGTTACCAGCTCAACAACGGTATGGCTAATGTGCCCGTTTTTGTGGACAAGTTCATCAGCCGTATGAGCCTGGGGCCGGTCTCGCCACATTTGCTGGAACATCTGTCGGGGCAGCTGATGCTCCTGTCCGTGGTCAGCGCCGGGGTGGGCGTGTGCAGGAGCATCATCGCAGGCAGTACGCTGGGGGAAATCCTGCCTTTTTATATCGCCAGCATGATGGGACTCTATCTCTTTTTCTCCATCTCCGCCATTGTGGATCTGAAAGGGAAAAGGCGGGTGCTTAAGATCAATCTGGTGGACTACCTGGAAAATCATCTCTCCGGACGCATGGGCGTGACCCAGGAGGATATGGAGATGCTGTTCGGGCAGGATGCGGCATCCGCCAGGGGCAGAAAGCGGGGCAGGAACGCCCAGGAGAATCTTTATATCGTCCCGAACCGGCGCAGCGTCAAAAAGGGGGTGGACGTGATTCCCGTGGGAAACAGGCCGGGTGAGGAGGCCAGGACCGCCGCAGAGCCTGACACCGTCCAGGAGGCCGGTGCGGAGCGCAGGATTCCGGAGGATTTCAAGGGCAAGTTTACCGCCGTTCAGGAGCAGGAACTGGAACAGCTGCTGCGGGAGTTTCTGACTTCCTGATATATACAATTTTCTCTTGAACAGTCAGCAGAATTTTGCTACACTGAAAATTGCCAAGTGGGCCTGCGGCATATCTGCCGCGGGCTCATACTGCCTGTGCCCCGCCGGCAGGCCTTTGATTTCGGAAGGTGCGCCGGTCCATGTCGGAATGCCCCAAAGCGCCTGATCCGGGTCAATGGGTTTGGGTGCTTGCTGGGAACATGCAGAACTTGAAATCGGAGGAAGCATCATGAAAATTGTCGTACTGGAAAGACACAGTGTAGGTTCGGATATCCCCGTACAATATGAGCATCTGGGAGATGTAACCTACTACCGCAACACCACCACCGTTCAGGAAGTCCGTGAACGGGTCAGGGACGTGGATATCATCGTCGCCAACAAAGCCCCCCTCCGGGAGGAAACCCTGAAAGACGCACGGAACGTAAAACTGATCTGCGAGTTGGCCACAGGCTTTGACAATGTGGACCTGTCCTATTGCAAGAGCCGGGGAATCAAGGTCTGTAATGTGGTGGACTATTGCTCCGGCATGGTGGCCCAACACACCTTTGCCCTGGCTTTGGCCCTGCTGGAAAAACTGCCTCACTATGATCAGTATGTGAAATCCGGGGCTTACGGTGCCCAGGACCGTTTTTCCAATTTCGATCTTCCGTTCCATGAACTGGAGGGAATGACCTGGGGCATCATGGGCATGGGGAATATCGGACGCCGTGTGGCCCGCATTGCCACGGCTTTTGGATGCCGGGTGATCTTCCATTCCGTCACGGGCGGGAGCAGCTGCCGGGACTATCCTCGGGTGGACAAGGCCGCCCTGTTGGCGGAGAGCGATATTCTCTCCCTGCACTGCCCGTTAAGTGACCTGACCAGAGGGATTATTGACAGGGCGGCCCTGCGTCAAATGAAAGACACAGCGATCCTGGTGAACGTGGCGAGGGGGGCGGTAGTGGACAACACCGCCCTGTACGAGGCTCTGGCAGCAGGGGAGATCGCCGCCGCGGGCCTGGACGTGGTGGACGGTGAACCTCTGCAGCCATCCAATCCCCTGAGCCTGTTGAAGGACAGCAACCGACTGATTATCACGCCCCATCTGGCCTGGGCCAGCGTGGAGGCCCGCACCCGCTGCGTGGAGGAGGTGGCGAAAAACATAGAGGCTTTTCAGAGAGGCGAGCCAAGGAATATCGTAAACATGTAGTCGTGCCCTTCCGGGGACGCATTCTGAAACGGAAAGATGCTTGACAAGCCCGCTGCCTCATAGTAAAGTAAAGAAAGTGGCCTGCAAAAACCATATACGGAAGCTTTTGCAGGGCCGAAAACGAAATGTCCAATTTCATTGACTATAGAAAGTATTTTGGGAAAAGAGGATACACATGATTGAGAAAATAAAGGGGCTGATGAAAAAATATGAGGAAATGATCGCCTATCTGATCGTGGGAGGGCTTACTACCATTGTGTCCTGGGTGGCCATGTACCTGGCCAGTTGGCTGCTCTTTGGCAATCCGCTGCACCCCACCCCTTTTCAAAATGCCGTGATGAGTACGGCTAACTGGGTGGCGGGCGTGATTTTTGCGTACTTTACCAACAGACGCTTCGTGTTTAAGAGCCACGAACCCATGCTGAAGGAAATCCCCAAGTTTGTACTCTCCCGAGTGTCTACCTTTATACTGGATCTGGCGATCCGCCAGCTTTTTGGCGCGATGGGAATCAACACTTATATAACCACCTTTGTATCGGCAGTGCTGGTGTTTATCGGCAACTATGCGCTTAGTAAGCTGCTGGTATTCCGGAAGGGAAAAAAATAGACGTAATCTAATCAGTGATGAGTATAAAAATCCCGACAGTCGGACTTCCAACTGCCGGGATTTTTTAACCCGTAATGCAATTATACATTGTAGGGATCTCTGTTATAGGGATTCTGCCCCTGGTCGGCGAAGGCATTCGCATAACCCTGGGTCTGATTCATTTCCGCTTCCTTCTGGCGTCGTAAACGGGTGAACTCATCGTAATTCTTGTTGAACAGAGCCTTGAGCTGGTCGCTGTAGCCGAAGATCCCGGCAGGGCACTTTCTGTTCAACTCATCAATCACCTGATCGCAGGCGGTCTTGCTGGGCATGGTCAGCTGGTGCTGTTTCTTGTCCTCCGTGTACAGTAAGATGGAGTAAGTAGTGCTGACGGTGCGGCCATATTTCTGGTGGTTGACCTGGTGTGTATAAGCCCAGGCCACCTGTCGAAGGGCGAAGACATCGGTCTTGGCACCGCTGCAGTCAAACAGGTAGCTGCGCCCGATCCGGATGCCCTTGGTGGGTTCGGAGGCGGTCTCATAATCTGCGTCCGCCCGCTCCAGCTCCATTTCGCCCTGGGCTTTCAGAGCCTTCACCAGCTTTCTCTGATAACCGCCGGTCAGAGCTTTGATCAGCATGTATGTAGCCCACAGAAGCAATATGACAGCCACTGCATTCATGGTCAGGATGAAGTCCACATGGCCTCTTTTCAGATGATCAATCTTGATATAATAAGGCGAGCAGTAGTCCTTGAACTCCTCGTCGGTGTAGTCCGCCTCGCGGAAGAAGGAGCGGTAGTGACGCAGCATCTCATCGTCCATGGGAAGAATCTGCCCCGTCACCTGCATGGTGGTATCCAGTGACCTCAAGTCATAAGTTTCAAAGAAATCATCGCTGTTTCTGTCGATGATCCTGGCAGTGTCAAAATATCTGGACGGAACTGCCAGGCCGATGAATTCCCAGTACAGATCTTCGTCCGTATAGATATAGCGGTCCAGGCCGCCAACCAGCACGGCGTGGTATTGCATGGAATCCTTCTCAGAGACCTTGACACCGTTGCGGGTGGTGGTAGTGACTTCGGTGGCATAGGTGCCAAAAGTCAGTTCAAAGGTCATGGTGACATATTGATTCCCGATCTCGTCGATAGACAGTTCTTCAAAAGTCACAGGTCCCTTTACCCAGGTAAAGAAATCCGGCCCGAAATATACCAGCAGGCCCGCCGCCACAATATACAGGATAATGATCCCGGGCAGCACTTTTTTCAGGGAAGCACTTTTTAGTTTTTGCAGCATTTCACTCTCTCCTTATACTGATAGTAGACGACAGGCAACTGCGAAACGTTCTCCGCAATCGCCTAATAGGATTAGGGTGTCATTTGACCAGATATCCCTTTGACAACTTAATCCTAATAGTAAACGGCATGCCGTTCACTATATATTATATTTTATTGACCAGAACCTCAACCAGACGGGCGCAATGCCCGGCGGCCTCACGTTCAAAGGCGGGGTAATCCATCTCCGCGCTGTCGTCCGCCTTATCGGAGATGGCGCGGATGACCACGAAGGGAAGCCCGTTTAAATAGGAGGCATGGGCGATGGCAGCCCCCTCCATCTCCGTGCAGTCCGCATGAAATTCCGCGATTAATTTTTCCTTTATCTCTTTGTCGGAGATAAACTGATCCCCGCTGACAATGCGGCCCACCGCGGTATGCAGGCCGGGGTTGGCCTCCTCGCAGGAACTGAGGGCCAGACGGAGCATGGATTCATCTCCGGGGAAGGCCAGGGTGTCCAGCTGGGGCACCTGCCCCAGGGCATAACCAAATACACGGACATCCATATCATGGTGGATCACGTCCCGGGAGATGACGATATCCCCGATGTCCAGGGCGGCATTCAGGGAGCCGGCTACGCCGGTGTTGATCACATGGGTGACACCGAACAGATCAGCCAGGATCTGCACACACATGGCGGCATTGACCTTGCCGATGCCGCAGCGTACCACCACTACCCGGGCCTGCCCCAAGGTACCCTCAAAAAAATCCATGCCGGCCCTGGTGGTCTGGCCGGTGACCGTCATCCGCGCCTTGAGAGTTTCCACTTCCAACTCCATGGCACCGATAATGCCGATTTTACTCATAACTTACCTCCTAATGTGAAGATTTTCAATCTTCTGTTCCGCATACCCCGTATATACTATACGCACAAGCGATTAGATCTTCCTGCCTGCACGTCACATACGGTCGGCTTATGCAGCATGAGGCATGCAGGAATTGGAAAAGCCTAACGCCTGTCAGTATAATACCTACTCCGGGTAGATCAGGCGGCTGTCATCAATATGGTACAATACCTGCTCCAGGTATCTATCGGCCAGATAATTGGCCATATTCAGATTCATATCCAGATAGTTGCCGCAGTCCCTGGGGGAGGCACCGGGAACTTCTCCACGGTAATCCCGGATGAATTCAAACAACTGAGTTACCAGAGGTATGATATCTCTGGAACGGTAATCTCCTGTCAGCAGCAGATAGAAGCCGGTGCGGCAGCCCATGGGACCGAAATAGATGGTCTTGCTCCCATAGTCCTGATGATTGCGCAGGAAAGTGGCTCCCAGATGCTCGATGGTATGTACTTCCGCCGTATTCATGACAGGCTCGTCGTTGGGGCTGGTCATGCGCAGGTCGAAGGTGGTGATTACTTCCTGTCCTGCCGTATCTTTTCGAGACACATACACGCCGGGCAAAAGCCGGATATGGTCTATGGTAAAGCTGGCTATTTTTTCCATGAAACATTGACTCCTTTCCGGGCAAAAACGATATTTTGCGCCAAATTATAAAAAAAGCATAAACTAAATTCAGTATATACCAT